>CAZFIF010000136.1:0-6775 GCA_964519065.1 uncultured Rikenella sp. | reverse complement strand
CTGCCGCGAAAAGCAGATAAGCCGGCAGCTGGCAGAGTTTCCGTTTTCTTTTCATAGACTTCGGGGATTCAGGCGTTGACTCTGCTAGCAGAGTTCCTGAAACTTCTGCCTGTAGACCAGCGGGCGGGCGATATTATGGAACGTCTCGGTGGTTCCCCCGGTGCCGATGATGGTTATTGACCCGAAATTGAAAATCCGGCCCATGACTGTCTGGTCGACATTCACCGTTTCGATCTTCGATAGGTTCATCTCAAAAGTCCGGCGGGCAATGAAGCCCTCCTTGATGACTATGCGGCGGTTTGTTATGACGAACTCGGAGAGCCACCGCTTCATCCATGCGTATATTGTCAGGGTAAAAATCGATTTCAGTGAAAAGAAAATCACCCAGTGATACTTTGTTTCATAGACCACATTCTCATCCCTGATGAGATGGCCGTCGACATAGCTTCCCATTATTTTATTCGGATATTAAGTGCTGGTTGCAATACTCTGATTTGTATGGAGAATAAGTTAACTATCAAAAAAATAAGCCTGACTGACACCGGTGGTGGGTTCGTCTTAATGTCAGGCGCAGATCAGTCGGTCACCTTCACTGGTTTGTCCTCACTCTGCCATAGCCCGTGTTTGGTACATACTGCCATGGCGCTCAGGTTCATGGAGACATCCGGGGCCACAATGTAGTAATCGACTTCGAAATGATTCGGCAGGTGCCCGTTGACGCCGGCCGAGTAGCGTGTCTCTGCCAGGAGGGTCTCACGGTTCCAGAGCTGAATTACACTTATGTAGTGATCATCTTCATCAGGATGAGGGTACTCATCTCCCAGGCGCACCTTGACTGAAAACCTTTCTCCGCGTTTAACGCTGTCAGAACAGATGACATGAGGCATGTGACGGTCGAGATAGTCACGCATCACCTCCTTCTCCTCCTTCTCTATCTCAATTGCTTTGAATACTCTTGGCATGGCTTTTTATTGTTATAACAACTTCAGTGGTCAGATTGATCGATTGCTGTGATAAAATTAAGAAGAATTAATATCAATCCTGCATAGTGAACTCTTCAAAAGGGATGAAATCGAGGTCTGATGCCACGACATTCTCCTGTACCTGCTCAGGGTTCTTGCCTCCCGGTATGACTGTATGGCATGCCGGGTGAGAGATACAGAACCTGAGGCTCAGCTGAGCCATGGTATGCGGTGCATACTTGTCGAACAGAGACTGGTATCCCTCCAGGGACCTCAGGTAGTCAGCCAGCTTCTCCGGTGAGAGGTTGAACCGGCGGTGGTCATTGTCGCCGAAGGTCGATTTGCTGCTGAACTTCCCTGACAGGAAACCGAAGAGTAGGGGTATGCGCACAATCACACCTGTCCCATGGCGGATGGCCATCGGGAAGAGCACCTCCTCTGCCTTGCGTTCGAGAAGGTTATACCTTACCTGAATTACATCGAGGAGTTCATGGTGTCTCTCGAGGATGTGAGCCTGCTCGGTCTCCATGAACGACTGGACGCTCCAGCCCGCATGTTTTATCTTACCGGCCTTCTTCAGTCGTTCGAGGGCAAGCCACGGTTCGTCGCGTTCAAGGATGTCAAGATCGGGACTGTGCAGCTGAAGTATATCAAGGGCCTCGACGTTAAGCCTCCTGATACTCTGCTCGGCGGCGAACTCCAGGTGTTTCACCGAGTAATCGCTGTTTGCCGGAGTGATTCTATGTTCCTGACCACGGAAAGGGTAGAAGTTGTTTCCTGCCTTGGTGGCGATAATGATATTGTCCTTATCAGACCTCTGGTCGAGCACCTCCCTGATCAGTTCCTCTGAGTGGCCGAAGCCGTAGACATCGGCTGTGTCAATGAATGTTACTCCTGCATCGAGGGCTGCATGAATGGCCTTACGGGACTTATCGTCGTCGGTATTACCCCAGTCGCGTCCGCTGATGCCCCATGCTCCGAAGCCGACAGTTGATATGACAGGACCCCTGGCCCCCAGTTTTTTGTATTTCATCCGGTTATGTGATTCTTATTTTATTGGTTCAATGGAACTTACATGAAAATAACAATCAAGTCCTATTGCGGGTTGCTTCTCATGGAAGTTTTATTTTCTCCTGAATTTATGTAAAGATGCAACTCTGAACTCTAATTTCAAATTTTCCCGGGCAATGAAATCATTATCATGCAGCAGCATGGTTCGGGGCAAAGTGGAAAATTATGAAAGAGCAGTGGGAGATTTCCATTTTGGGAATGGCTTTGAGAACAGGGAATGCACCTGGCCGAATCAGACTGAAAAAGGATTGTTTAAAAAAAAGAGGCTCTCCTCACCAGGTGAGAGAGCCTCGTCGCGGATTGTCAGATCCCGTGTTACAGTTTGCTGCTAAATGCGTTAAGATGGTTTTTTGAAGCTGTGAGAAGGTTGTTATACACCCTCAGGAGTGTAGCCACCTCCGTTGATTCTATCGCCTCTTCCAGATCGGTTATGTCGAGTTCTTCTATTGCGACTCCTACCTTAAGTGCTTCCGTGAGGTTGGTACCCATGGCTATCAATTCATCATAGAGGCCCTGAAAGGCCGGTGTGAATTCGCCGGGACCTTTTGCTGCCACCGGATCAGTAAGTCCGTAGCCGACTATCAGGTTCAGCACAGCGTCCATATGTCTCTGTTCACTGGTGGCTATATTATTGAATACCGGCATGTTATACAACTCGTAGAATTTGGCGTAAACATCCCTGGCAACCTTTTCCTCTTCGCGCATGTGCATCAGGGTCGCAATTTCCGCATCTGTCAGGGTAGCCGTAAAATCGCAGACCGTACTGCTTTCAGGGTCCTGCTGGCCGCATTCTGCTGTCTCCAGGGATTTATTGACAGTTTCGTTATTGAACTTGTCGCATGAAGTGAATATGACAGCCAGTACCATGGCTGTCGCAACCGTTATTAGTCTCTCTCTGCTTTTCATTGTTTTGTGGTTTATAATTTTCGCACAAAATAGGCGGTTGGTTTATGAAGAAAGGGTGAATTTCAGCCGAGGGGTTCAATCCGGAAGTAGAAGGCGAGGAAGACCGGACCGAATAACTTTTTGGTAATTAAATAAAATAGTTATATCTTTGCACCCATATTGCGGGGTGGAGCAGTGGCAGCTCGTTGGGCTCATAACCCAAAGGTCGGAGGTTCGAATCCTCCCTCCGCTACAAAGAAAAAGCCCTGATCATACGAAAGGATGATCAGGGCTTAATTATTTTGGGACCGAACGGAAGCTTGCTTCCGGGAGGGCCGGAAATAATTAAGGACTTTATGAGCGGAGCGAATAAAGGGCTTTTTCTTTGTTAAGCCCCCCTGCAGAGGATCACGAGCGCAGGGAGCAATCCTCAAGGTATTAGGAGAACAAGGCTTTTTTTATTGAGGTTAAAAGTAGTATAAGAAATATTATATTGTATATTTACGCCTTAAAGTAAAATAAGGAGAATTATATTATACTTTCACAAGGAATGAAAGAAATTGAAAAATATCGCTCCGGACATTTTGAGAAAGGTTTCGGCTATAAATTTTTTGTGCCTGAATTGATTAACGATGAATGGTCATGGCGGACTCCAATAATCAATAAATTGCTGGAAAAAGCTGCTATAAAACTAGGGGAATTAAACTCCTTTTCCAGATTGGTTCCGAATATTGATTTGTTTATTCTATTACATGTAACCAAAGAGGCAGTCGTTTCCAGCAGGATTGAAGGAACCAGAACAAATCTGGATGAAGCCTTGCTTCCTATTGAAGAGATTAAGCCTGAACGGCAAGATGACTGGCTGGAGGTGAAAAATTATGTAGCCGCGTTAAACGCGGCCATTGTTGAATTACGACATTTACCTATTTCCTCCCGGTTGCTAAGGAATACTCATAAAACGTTGCTGCAAAGTGTGAGAGGTGAGCATAAACTTCCAGGGGAATTTCGAACAAGCCAAAACTGGATTGGTGGTGCATCATTATCTGATGCAGTCTTTATTCCACCTCAGCATCAGTTAGTGAACTTATTAATGGGTGACCTGGAAAGTTTTCTGAATAATGATCAGATTGAAGTTCCTGCATTAATTAGAATTGCAATCGCTCATTATCAGTTTGAAACAATTCATCCTTTTCTGGATGGAAATGGAAGAATTGGCAGACTAATGATTACGCTGTTTTTAGTAAATGAAGGTATATTACAGAAACCATTGCTCTACCTATCAGAGTATTTTGAGAACAACAAAGAGCTCTATTATGATAACCTGACCAAGGTTAGAACTCACAATAACATGCTACAATGGATCAAATATTTTCTGGTTGGCGTCGAAAAGACGGCTGCGAATGCAGTTGATACGCTTTCAAGGGTAATTCAATTAAAGAATGATCTGGAATCTCAAATCAATTCTGGCTTTGGTCGTAGAAGTAATTCTGCCCTTCTATTACTTAATATTTTATTTCGAGATCCGGTTACAACCATTGAAAATGCAGCTAAGAGATGCTCCTTAAGTTATAAAGCGGCAAATGATCTGGTAAGAATTATGCATGAAAAAAGCATTGTAGAGGAAATGACCGGACAAAGTCGTAACAGGATTTTTATTTTTAAACCCTATCTGGATATATTTAAAGATTAATAAATGTCATATATTCAGCAACTTCCTTCAGACCTTTCAACAAATCCAGGTTAGATATTTCAAACCTCTTGTCTACAAACAAAAAGACACGGCAGCCGACGCAGGAGGATGACAGGGCTTTTTCTTTCTTAAGCCCCCCAATTGAGGATCACGAGCGAAGCGAGTAATCCTCTCCCCGCTACTAAAGAATCCCGTTGAACTGAATTCATCGGGCTTTATATTTAGATATTAATTTTTTGAATACTCTTCCAGGAAATGTAATTACCGCTCGATGTTTTCAGGTCCTTATTTCCTCCGTATATCACATTCAGGTTTTCAGATTTTTCACCTGATAGCTTTTGCCAGTATCTCAAGTTTGTGAAGTAGTTGTCATTCATAGTCATGCCGGACTTAATCTCATATGCAACCGGTCCCGCGGGTGTATCAATGATTAAATCAACCTCCTGTTTGGTTTTGTTTTGCCAATAATAGAATCTGGGGTTCGTACCTTTATGAAGTCTGCTCTTTATAAGGTCAGTAATGATCAGATTTTCGAATAACGCTCCTTTTGAATGAAACGTTTTAACCTGGTTTGGAGAACTTATTCCAAGCAATGAGCAAACCAGTCCAGTGTCATAGAAATAAAGTTTCGGCGATTTGATAATTCGCTTATTGAAGTTCTCGTAATAGGGTTGCAAAAAGTAGATAATGAAACTTGCTTCAAGGATTGATAACCATGATTTTGCTGTATTCGGTGAGATTCCCGTATCAGTTGCTAAAGAATTGAGATTGACAACCTGTCCGGTTCTTCCTGCACAAAGTTGAAGAAAATTTGAAAAATTGTTCAGGTTCTCAATATTTTTAATCTGTCTTACATCTCTTTCTATATAGGTGCTAATATATGATGGATAGAAGAATTCCGGGTCAATATCACGGTCATAGATTCCAGGATACATTCCCTTAAAGATTAATTGTTCGTAAGAGTCTGTAATAAGATTTTCAGCCTGCAATTCAGAAATACTAAAAGGCAATAATTTTAGAATGGCTGCACGACCAGCAAGCGACTGGGATATGTTTTCAAGTAATAGAAAGTTTTGAGAACCGGATAATACAAAATGGATCTTTTTATTACTATCGACAATGCCCTGTATATATGAAAAAAGCTCGGGTGTACGCTGAACTTCATCCAGAACAGCTCCTTCAGGAAAATTATTTAAAAATCCGCGAGGATCTTTTAATGCTTCATTTCTAAGATCAATATCTTCAAGACTGGCATAGGGGAGATCAGTGTATATCGATTTGAGCAGAGTGGTTTTGCCGCTTTGTCTGGGACCAGTTAGGGTAATTACAGGGAACTGCTTCCTTATTTTACCAATTATTGTTGACGATTCTCTGGGTATCATATTGCAAAAGTAATTAAATGTGGACAAATATGCAATCTAATTGAAAATATGTCCGATAATAATCCTCCCTCCGATACAAAGCAGTAGTTAAGATGCGAAAGCAGTGATGGCTTTTTAGTTTTGCCTTTTATGCTTTATTTCGTATCATTAAGTAATGAATTCAGTAATTACATATTATAGACAGTTACAGGAACATCTTGATAAGCTGCCTATTGGGTATCCTAAAACAAATTCAGGAGTAGAATTAAGGATTCTGCAATTGCTTTTTACCCCCACAGAGGCTAAAGTGGCTCTTTGCCTGAGCCTGGGAAATGCTTCCGTGGAAACGGTAAGGAAAAGACTTGAAAAAAAATTCAAGATTTCGTATGAGACCGAAAAGGTAGCAAGAATACTTCATGATATGTTTATGAAAGGTGCTATTAACAGGTCTCGTATGGAGCCATTCAAATATAGTAATGCAATGCTTGCCATCGGGATGTTTGAACATCAGGTGGGTGACTTAAGCAAAGAAATGGTTGAGATGATTCACCAGTACTTCGATGAGGGCTTTGATGATGAATTTTTCAGGTCTTCATTGCCGCAGTTACGTACAAGTCCCCATATGAAGGCTATCGTGCCTGAATTTAATATCGCCACCTACGATAATATGCGGGAAATTGTAAAGAAGACAAGCAAGTCCATACAGGTGGCAAATTGTGTATGCAAGGAAGGGGAAGCAATACTTGGTAAACCCTGCAAACAAACCAAAAATATCGAAGTTTGTTTGATGTTTGATGCCAAAAATT
>CAZFIF010000135.1:0-6806 GCA_964519065.1 uncultured Rikenella sp. | reverse complement strand
AGCTCGACCAGACGGCAAATGAGAAATATGATCTCCCCAAGGCAAAGGTCAGGATAATTGATGACCTGATGTACAGGCACTGGGACTACTGGCACGACTACTCCTACAGCCATATCTTCACCGCCTCGTTTGACGGTTCGTCCATAAGCAATGAGAAGGACATTATGGAGGGACAGCGCTATGACGCCCCTGATGCCCCATGGTTCGACGAAGCGGACATAGCCTGGAGTCCTGACGGGAAATTCCTTGCCTATGCCTGCAAGAAGCTGACGGGCAAAGCCTATTCGCTCAGCACGAACACCGACATCTACCTCTACGAAGTGGCCACCGGCGTGGAGAAAAATATCACTGAAGGCAACATGGGTTACGACAAGGCACCGCTCTTTTCCCCCGACGGAGCCATGATAGCTTATTCGAGCATGGAGGAGGATGGGTATGAATCAGACCTCGAAAGACTGTTTGTTTACAATATTGCTTCCGGCGAGCGCAAATGGGTCTCAGAGGGGTGGGACTACAACGTCGGAAACATACAGTGGAACGGCACCGGTGAGATATGGTTCACCAGTCCCTACCTCGGCAGGCAGCCAATCTTCAATATCTCGCTCACTGACGGCCAGATCACCAGGGTGACGGTGAGCGACCACGACATGGGTTCGCTGCAGCTGGAGAACGGCGTGCTGGTGGCCGGGATACAGTCGATGGCACGCCCGACTGAAGTGGCCAGGGTGGACATGGCCTCCGGACAGTTCTCAATGATCACCGATGTTAACGGCCACATCTATGAAAGCATTAAGATGGGCAAGAGCGCAGAGAGGTATACCAGGACGTCAGACGGTAAGGATCTGCAGAGCTGGATCATCTATCCGCCCGACTTTGACCCATCAAAAAAATACCCGGCACTGCTCTACTGCAAGGGCGGGCCACAGGGACCCCTGGGGCAGAGCTGGAGTTACCGCTGGAACTACCAGATGATGGCTGCCAACGGCTATATAGTAGTGGCTGTCAACCGGCGCGGCAACTCAGGCTTCGGCAGCTACTGGCGCGAGCAGATATCAGGCGATTATGGCGGCAGGAACATGCTCGATTACCTTGAGGCTATCGATGATATGGCCAAAGAGCCGTTTGTCGACGCGGATCGTCTTGGTGCCGTGGGCGCCAGCTACGGCGGCTACTCTGTCTTCTACCTTGCAGGAATACATAACAAGCGGTTCAAGGCGTTTGTATCGCACTGCGGTGTTTATAATACCATAGCCGAGTACGGCTCCACCGAAGAGTACTGGTATCCGAACAAGGATTACCAGGGTGCACCGTGGGACAAGCCGCAGCCTCCCGGGTATAACCAGTTCTCACCCCATACGATGGTCGACAAGTGGGATACCCCCATCCTGATCATAACGGGAGCCAACGATTTCCGGATACCTTACAGCCAGAGCCTCGAGGCCTTCAACTCGGCACAGCTGCTGGGTGTACCGGCAAGGCTGCTCTTCTTCGAGAATGAGAGCCACTGGGTCACCAAACCGCAGAACGCCGTCATATGGCAGAAGGAGTATTTCGAATTTCTGGATACCTATCTTAAGTAGTCGGCAGTCGGCCACCTGCGCCACATCCTACGTTAAAACTACGGATGTCGAAGAAGGCTTCGGTGGCAAAAAGCAGTCGGAAGTACCAGTCGGCAGTCGGCCACCTGCGCCACATCCTACGTTAAAACTACGGATGTCGAAGAAGGCTTCGGTGGCTAAAAGTAGTCGGAAGATAATTAATGACTTGCGACTGCTGACTGTGGGCTGTGGATTTTACCTCGCCCTCATCTTCTTGTCAATGATCTCTGCCGCCTTGATGAGGGGATAGGCAGCAGGTGAGGATGTAAGCATCGGATGGGTGCCTATCTGACTGATCAGAAGCGAGTTAACAGTCATCCTGTTCTGTATGATCATCCCGATGACATTTGTGAGCTCGCCGGCGCTGAGGCCACCGATAACCTCGCCTCCGATGATCACACCTGAATTGCGTGCTGCAATTAGCTTGACAACCTGCTTCTGTGTTTTTGGCAGAGTTCCCGGATGACGATCAACACCTTCAAACATACCGGTCAAAACATCAATATTTTCGCTTCTGGCTGCTGCTTCCGTCAGGCCCGCGGTACCAAATCCCGTCTTTCCTACTGCTGTTGCATAGATTGCTATGGTGCCGGAGAAGGTTTTAACGGTCTCAAGCTGAAACAGGTTCATGCCGGCAATACGGGCTTCAGCACAGGCAGTTGATGCCAGCATTGTCGGAACACGGCGGCGTGTAACAAAATCGCGTTTCTGGGCGCAGTCTCCAACTGCGAAAACATCTGACACATGGGTACGCATGTATTCATCAACGGCAATAAAACCACTCTCGTCGATGTAAATACCCGACTCTCCCGCCAGCTTACTGTTGGGTTTGTACCCTATTGACAGTATGACGGCATCAACATCCAATATGTCACCGTTATCAAGCTTAACACCTTCTACCTTTCCTGTTCCCATTATCTCAGTAACTCCTGCACCTGTCCTGATGTTTACACCTCTCTCATTGAGGATCTGGACAATCTTGTCAGATAGTTCGATATCAAAAGCCAGGGCAAGAATGTGAGGCAGCTTTTCAATCAGCACCACCTCATGTCCGGTCTTGGCCAACTCGTCAGAAAACTCTACTCCGATGAAGCCTGCCCCGATGACTGCGACCCTCTTGCAGCCATCAAGCCGTGCTTTCATCTCATCGAGGTATAGCTTATCCTTGGGAATTGTGAATACATTCTCCTTGTCTCCGCCCTTGAGCCATTTGGGCATTATCGGGACAGATCCCGTGGCCATGACAAGTTTTTCATAGTTAATTGTATCCCCGTCGGCCAGTTTAACCCTCTTCCCCTCTGTATCTATTGACACCACCTCACCAATGAGAGATTCGACCCCGCTCTTCTCCATCATAGTGTCAACAGGCATGATATTCTGTTGCGAACTCTCAAGGGTCCCGAAGATATATGGAATACCGCACGGCACCATCACATCCTTCTGCTTCTTAATCATTGTGAACTTCTTATCGGGATAAGCCGACTTACCTGTAAGAGAAACAACCATTCCGGCAGCGCTGCCACCGATAACCAAAACATCTGTATTTTTCATTCTTAATTAAAGTTTAAAGATTAGAATTCAATTTTTCCGTTGCCTCAATGATCTGGCCGGCAAGGGTTTCAAAGGCCTCCACCGCTGCCTTGTCCTTCTGCTGGAAGACATTTCGACCAGCTTCGGCAGCCTCACCAACCTCGAGTACCAGGGGTATCTGGCAGAGCAGGTTAGTGTCAAACTCCTTTGCCAGCTTCGCACCGCCGCCCCTGCCGAAGAGATAATATTGTTCCTCCGGGTGAGCCGCTGGCGTAAACCATGACATATTCTCCACAACCCCCAGGATGGGTACCTTCAGGTCGGGATTCATGAACATCGAAGAGGCCTTGCGTGCATCATTCAACGCAATCTCCTGGGGAGTCGTCACGATGATGGCACCGGCAAGATTCAGCTTCTGGACAGTCGTCAGCTGTATGTCACTGGTACCCGGAGGGAAGTCGATTATCATATAATCAATCTCTCCCCATTGGGTGTCCTCAAAGAGCTGCTTTACTGCATTGGCAGCCATCGGGCCGCGCCAGATAAGCGACTGGCTCCGGTCTATAAAGAAGCCGATGGAGATGATCTTTATCCCGAACTTTTCAATGGGGAAGATCATCTCTTTTTTGCCCTCGGCCCTGACTTCTGGCCGGGCATCCTCCAGTCCGAACATGGTTGGTATTGAGGGCCCGAAGATGTCGGCATCAACCAGCGCCGTGTTCAGGCCGTTGCGCGCAAGCGCAATAGCCAGGTTGGCAGCGACTGTTGACTTGCCCACACCGCCCTTGCCTGAGGCAACCACAATAATATTCTTCACACCCGTCATGGGTATCTTTTCAAACAAATTATTCTTTTCCATTAGTCGTAATTTTATTCCAGATTTCTTCAATTGTTTTGCTGATCCCGGTATCAGGGTGCATCTCCACTACGCTCTTACCGGCTACCATAGCTTCAGTAACCCTTCTGTCAAAAGGCAGTCGTCCCAACAGGGTACTCCCCTGTGCAGCACACCACCCCTCTATCCTGTCTGCCATTGCTACGTTCAGGTCATACTTGTTAATTATGATCCCCACTTCGGATGTGAATTTCCGGGCCACCTCATGAACTCTCTTCAGGTCCGCAAGGCCGGACATTGTTGGCTCCGTTACTATTACTATTTTCTCAACACCCGTCACTGTCGAGATGACCGGACATCCGATTCCCGGGGGGCCATCGAGAAGGATGGTTTTCATGCCACTCGCGGCCGCAACCCTCTTCGCCTCTTCCCTTACCATACTCACCAGCTTACCCGAGTTCTCCTCACCCGGAGCCAGACGGCCGTAAACCATCATCCCGTTCCTGAAACGGCCGGAATACATCCTGCTCCTGTCACTGCGAACCATCTCAATTGCATCCACAGGGCAGATCCTGGAACAGAAAAAGCATCCGTCGCAGGAGGTCTCTGAGATGATTATCTTTCCTTCCACCTCCCTGATGGCGTCAAAGCGGCAATAGCTCTCGCATATGCCACATACGGTGCAGAGGGTGTGGTCCACAACAGCTTTGTGTCCGCCGATGTAGACAACCTCACTGTCATGATCAGGATTAAAGAGAAGGTAGAGGTTTGCGGCATCGACATCGCAGTCTGCAACAACCAGCCTCTCCCTTAGGGTGGCGAACGCTGCCGTCACGCTTGACTTCCCTGTGCCTCCCTTACCGCTTATTACTGCCAGTTCCATGTTCAGTGATGATTTTGTCTGCCAGTCCGGAAAATAGACCGGCTATATTATCGTCCTCCGCGGTTATGAGCCTGCCCTCGGAATAGCTACGGGCGATGACAGGGTCATAATTGATCCCTGCCAACATGGTTATTTTCTCCTCCTCAAGGTACTCCTTCACCCCGTTGTCTCCGATATCGGCACGGTTGATGATCACCCCGCACTTTTTATTCATGGTCTTCAGTGTCTCAACGCTCTGCCGGAGGTCGCTCAGTCCAAAGGGAGTGGGCTCCGTCACAAGCACCACATAGTCAGCCGTGTCAACTGTCTGTACAAAGGGGCATGAGGTGCCCGGAGGGGCATCAAGGATAACCGTACCCTCAGTTCCGGCCTCCTTTACGGCGGCTTTTATAACCCTTACGGGAGACATCTCGTTCACGCGCATACGTGACTCAATGATATGTGATCCGGAGGAGGTCGTGTATGAATTCACCGTGCCGAGCACAACGGGCTTTTCCGTTATTGCACCCGAGTTGCATGCGAAGCTGCATGCACCACAGCCGTGACAGAGGTTCTCTATTACCTCTATAACTTTTACCGTCGGCACGTAGAAAATCGCGTTGTAGTTGCACCAGCTGCTGCACCGGCCACACCATGTACAGGCATCCTTATTGATGACAGGCACCTGGTGTGTTACCTCGAACTCATTTGTATTCTCAGCTTCAAAAAAGAGCAGGTCATCAGGCGCCTCTGCATCACAGTCTACCAGGGTGACTTTTTCGCCGCGGCCTGACAATATGTTAAAAAGATTGGTGGCGACAAAGGTCTTACCTGTTCCCCCCTTGCCGCTCGCTACAGCTATCTTCATGTGTGCAGAAACTAATCGTAGGCCAGCCTCATCTTCTCGTCGGCCAGCGTTGGTTTGATGAACCGCTGCATGGCAGCCCCTTTCCAGGTGCCGAGGTTCATATGTGTAGTATAATATTTCTGAGGTATGGGGTGCGTTCCGACAACCACCTCAATGCCATACTTCTCAGGAATAAACCTGGTGAAGTAATCGAGCCTGGGACATGGCGGATAGCCTACAACCAGCCCGGTGGCGAGGTGAATGACGCTGACCCCGTTCTTTATCATCTCCTCGGGAGTATACTCAACGTTGCCACCCGGGCAGCCACCGCAGGTAGTAAAAGCTGCTATCTCCACATCCTCACCCTTATACCTGTCAAAAGCTCCCTCACGGTTGCGGAACGACCTGAAGCACTTGCCACCGGCACAGGTGTGATACCTGTCGCATATGATGATGCCGATCCTTTTCTTTTCCATAGCGGTCAGTTAATGGTCACAGTAGTTTGCACCTGCCTGCAGCTTGTCGTTGAGAAGGTCTGCTGCCAGCTCATCCGGACTTTTTACCGGGGCACCGACAAATACATTTATTGAGTGCTGGTTAAAGAGGCCTATTGCCCTTTGCCCCATTCCTCCTGCAATCACATCGGTGATACCTTTCTCCGCCAGCCATCCCGGCAGCAGCCCGGGCTCATGAGGCGGTGGTGTGACGAGAGTCTCACCCGTTATTGACTTGTCATCGGCATCAACTATTGCAAACTGCTCGCAATGACCGAAATGTGAACAGAGGATCCCTCCTTCAAGCGGAATTGCTATACGTTTCTTCATGTTTTAATATTTTCTTAATTGATGTTTGGTTTGATTATGTAATATGGATGTCGCCCGACAGGCGTATTTATAGCTCTCTCTGCGGTTCAACGGCTCTGTCGCCCGCCTCCGGCACCCCTGCCTCTTCCTGCTCCGGCACCTGCAGCGCTTCTTCCGGCCCGGCCCTCACCTTTACCCTGGCCTCCACCCCGGCCTCCTGCCTCTCTTCCGCCCTGGCCGCCACTTTGACCACGACGCTGGCCGCTGCCCTGACCGCGACCCTGGCCGCCACTTCGACCACGACCCTGGCCTTCACCCTGTCCGGCACCCT
>CAZFIF010000134.1:3903-6809 GCA_964519065.1 uncultured Rikenella sp. | reverse complement strand
CAGGATGCTGCCATAGGAATCCTGGCCGACGGACGCGCAACCTTTGCGTTTGACGGCGCTCCGCCGGCGCGTGACCTCTGGGAAGCATACTCCCGGATAGTCTCCAAGCCAACACCCAACCTGGGATTGATTGCCAATCTCTTTGCCGGCACTGCTGAATCAAATGGCAGTGACGAACGACTGATACATCGGTATGGCGGTGATCTGAGGATGATTTACAAAAAGGCAAAACTGATTTCAATGGTCAAGGTCAACGACTGGGGTCCCTATGATTATCACCGCGACTTCAACCTGACATATCCTCTTCAGATAAAGGCGGACCTGTCGACCTACGTGGCAAAACCCAAATGGGTCGACCTGCCACAGACAAGGATAGGCATCCGTTTCAACTGGCGTTCTCTTGACCAGTATTCACCCCGTTACTGTCCTGTCAAAAACATAGACGTGAACGGAGATATGGTATGTGATCCCACAGTGCCCGGCTATCCAAACGGTAATGAATGGGAGATAAGGACTTATTTGCATTTTAATATTGGCATGTAACCATAAATGGAGATTACAATGAAAAACAAGAAATATAACTGGTCAGCAATTGCCCTTATCACAGCCCTGACACTCGCAGTCTCAGGCAGCTGCACAAGGGATTATGATGAACTGGAGCCGGCTTCCTATCCCACTACACCTGAAGTCTTCATCGATGGTTTCAGCGCGGGACTTAATTACGCGGCGTTTGGTGGTTCCAAAGTAACCGCTTTTGATGTGGATAAGGAGGTTAAATACCAGGGATCGGCATCGATGAGATTTGAGGTGCCTGACTTTGAAGATCCGCTCGGGGCTTATGCCGGCGGCACTTACTTTACAACCGTAGGACGGGATCTCTCCGGCTACGATGCACTCACCTTCTGGGCCAAAGCTTCAAAATCCGCCACCATTGACCTGGTTGGCTTCGGCAATGACCTTGGTGAATCAAAGTACCTCGTCTCAATGCAGAACGTCGCCGTAAACACTAACTGGAAGAAATATATAATCCCAATTCCTGATCCCTCCAGGCTGACACGGGAAAAGGGTATGTTCTTCTATTCGGAAGGTCCCGAAGAGGGACTGGGATATACATTCTGGATTGACGAGGTGAAGTTTGAGAAGCTTGGCACAATAGCTCACCGTCAGCCGATGATACTCGGGGGAAATGATGAAGTTGAATCAGCCGTGAACGGATTGAAGTTTCCTGTCGGCCGACTGGGAGTATCCTTTAATATGCCTACCGGAATAGACCAGACAGTTATTGCAGCACCGGCCTGGTTTACCTTTCTCTCGTCAAATGAAAGTGTGGCAAGTGTGGATGCATCAGGATTGGTTTCGGTGCTGAGTGAAGGAACAGCCGTTATCACTGCCACTGCCGGCGGTGAGGATGCCATGGGATCACTGACTGTCAATTCTTCCGGTGATTTTACTCACGCCCCGGTTCCAACAGAGGCTCAGGAAGATGTTATCTCCATCTTCAGCAATCAATACGTGAATGTGCCGGTCGATTTCTACAACGGATACTGGCAGCCTTACCAGACTACTACTTCAGCAGATTTCAAAGTAGGGGATGATGATGTACTCTTCTATACCAACTTCAATTTTGTAGGAATTCAGTTCACCTCACCGACAATAGATGCCAGCAGCATGACTCATCTGCACATGGACATCTGGATTCCCAATGCGGTTGCCCCTTCAGATAAACTGGCAGTAAAACTGGTGGATATGGGTCCCGACGGATCCCTTGACGGCAATGACCCCACGCTTGTATATGAGATTGCCGGCCCGCTGGCCTCTCAAAGCTGGATCAGTGTGGACATTCCCCTCTCCGGACTCTCTTCCAGAAGCAAGCTGGCACAGATAATTCTTGAACGCCTGGGATCATCCCTGTCGGGATTTTACCTTGATAATGTCTATCTCTACGGCAACGGAGGAGGGACGCCAACTGTGCCGACAGAGGCTGCACCTGCACCTCCGGCAAGGGATGCAGCTGATGTGATCTCTATTTACGGAGATGCGTATGCAAACCTGGAAGGCACCGACTATCCTGACTGGGGCCAGGTTACAGTGGTCTCGGAAATTCAGGTAGCAGGAAACAATACCCTGAAGTTTGCCGGACTGAATTACCAGGGCATACAGCTGGCATCCGGTCAGAATGTCACCGGAATGGAGTTTTTGCATCTGGACTTCTGGACAGTAAACTCAACAGGACTCAATGTATATCTGATAAGTCCCGGACCCGTGGAGAAGGCCTATGTACTCACCGTGCCCACAACAGGCTGGACAAGTGTTGATATTCCTTTAACTGCCTTCTCTCCGGTTAATCTTGGTGATGTAATACAGCTGAAGTTCGACGGCAGTGGTGATATATACCTTGATAATTTATACTTCTACACCTCCGGAGGCGGTGCTACGGGTGTGCCGGCTGTGGCTGCTCCTGTACCACCCGCAAGGGATCCTGCTGATGTAATATCTCTTTTCAGTAACGCATATACCAACAGACCTGTTACTACATGGTCAGCTGACTGGGATGATTCAGATGTTGCTGATCTGCAGATTGCGGGTGATGACGTGAAGAAGTACTCATTCACCAATTTCGCGGGCATTGACTTTAGCAGCGATAAGTTTGATGCCTCCAGCATGACTCATTTCCATATTGATATCTGGACTCCTGATGAAGTAATGTCAAAGTCGCTCTCAATAAAGAATGTTGATTTCGGAGGCGGTGCCGCAGAGGCCAGCAGCCATATACTAACCGTTGTACACACTGCCAGCGGCGATGTTCCGGCACTTGCGACAGGATCATGGGTTTCAGTGGATGTCCCGATAACAGCCTTTGCCGGAAACCAGACAAGATCGGATCTTGCCCAGATGGTGCTTTCAAG
>CAZFIF010000134.1:0-3803 GCA_964519065.1 uncultured Rikenella sp. | reverse complement strand
ACGTAGTGCCGCCAATGTAGTCTCAATCTACAGTGATGCCTATACCAACATCACCATAGATAATTTTGACGCCGGATGGTGTGGAGGCGCAGCTGTCACCCAGGTTTCCATTGCCGGAAACAACACCCTGAAGAAGAATGCCGGAGTAGACTGCCAGGGAATAGATTTTTCAAATCACAGGCTTGATTTATCCTCATTCACTCATATCCATTTCGATCTCTATACTGATGATACCAACCTGACAGGGGATGTATTCAATGTGAAGCTGGTTGATTTTGCAGGTGGGGCATCAGAGGCTTCTGCCCTTGAGGTTAATATCAACACAGGAACAACACCCGCAATAGTTGCAGGAACCTGGGTCTCCGTGGATATTGATATCACAGCTCTGGGAGGGGTTGTTACAGGCAACCTGACAAGAAGCAATGTTGCCCAGATTGGTATAACAACCGCCAACCTGACCAATGTGTGGTATGATAATATTTATTTGTGGAAATAACCCTGATTGGCTGAGGCTTCAGGTTCAGTTTTCTGAACACTGAAGCTTCGGCTCATCTGAGAAACAAAATTCATAAACAGGTAAAATCATTAAGTATGAAATCAAATAATGTATTGTTTATCAGGGGTATCCTCATACTGGCAGGCCTCTTCATCCTGGGAGGCTGTGAGAACAACTCAGGACTGGAAGATCGTACATATCAGCTGGTCTGGCAGGATGAGTTTGATACCGACGGAGCCCCTGACGAATCAAAATGGGCATTTGACCTTGGAGCAGGCGGCTGGGGCAACAATGAACTGCAAACCTATACCAGTGATGCGCAGAATGTTGTGGTCGCTGACGGATCACTGAAAATTACTGCAATAAATAACGGCGGTTCCTTCTCCTCAGCCAGGATAAAGACCCAGGGCATATTTGATCAGGCCTACGGTCGTTTTGAAGCACGCATTAAACTGCCGTGGGGACCCGGCATATGGCCTGCATTCTGGATGCTGGGGGCAGATATAGAAACCAATCCATGGCCCCGGTGTGGTGAGATTGATATCATGGAGTACCGCGGTCAGCAGCCAAACGTGATACATGGCAGTGTGCACGGACCCGGCTATTCAGGCGGCGCAGCAATAACCAAGAGCTATGGGTACGCAAACGACAGGTTTGATGTTGATTATCATGTTTTTGCGGTAGAATGGGGAGAGGACTTTATACACTATTTTGTTGATGAAGTGCTTTATCAGGTTATAGAACCCGGTGATCTGACAGGAGAATGGGTCTTCGATCACCCTTTCTTCATGATCCTCAATGTGGCCGTCGGTGGCGATTATGTTGGTTTTCCGACATCCGATACGCCGTTCCCCCAGACGATGTATGTTGATTATGTAAGGGTATACACGGAGGTGAATGGTAAATAGCAGATATTTATCCGGCTGCCCGGCGTTGAATAACTTTGCTTTACTGTAGTGTAAGCCCGGATATTTTGAGTATTGGCAAATTTGTTGAACATCTTACCATAATTTTCTTCCTATGAGTCATTATGTAACAGCTGAGAAAGACAAGGTACCTTTTGTTCAGAAAGCCGCATTTGGTGCCGGCCACCTGGTTAACAACCTGCTGCCGGGAGCACTTGGAGTGTTTATGTTCTTTTTACTTACAGCCTTCGGGATGGATCCGTTCCTGGCTGGTTTGCTTGGCGGACTGCCCAGGTTTTATGATGCCATTACAGACCCTATAATGGGTTTTATCTCTGACAATACAAAATCGAGATTTGGTCGCAGAAGACCCTACATTTTTGCGGGTGCCATTCTAAGCGGAGTGCTGTTCGCGGTACTGTGGCAACTCTCTCCGGATAATTCCCAGACCTACAACTTCTGGTATTTCCTCATTTTTTCACTTATATACCTGACAGGCAATACAATCTTTTCCACCCCCCTTATAGGACTTGGTTACGAAATGACATCAGATTACAATGAGCGTACCCGGCTGATGGCATTCTCCCAGACCCTGGGCCAGGTGGCATGGATGATAGTGCCATGGTTCTGGGTCCTGATAGCAAATCCCAATCTGTTTGAAAATCAGGCTATCGGAGTCAGAAAACTCTCAATGATAGTAGGCGGGGTCTGTATTGTTCTGGGCATCTTACCTGCAATATTCTGCAAAGGTATTGATGCCTCGAAAATGGAGGGGAGAGTCAAGATAACATACAAGACGCTCTTTTCCAATCTTAAGGATCTGTTCAGGGGTATTGCCCAGGTGTCAAAAAACATTCCCTTTATGAGACTCTGCGCAGCAACCTTCCTGGTATTCAATGGCTTTCAACTGGTGGCCTCGTTCAGTTATTTCATCATTGTATTTTACATGTTCAAGGGCGACTATGGCCTGGCGGGGAACTGGCCGGCATGGTTCTCTACCATATCGGCAATAATTACTGCATTCCTGGTGATACCGGTTATTTCTGCCATAGCCAATAAGGTTGGTAAACGCAACGCATTTATCATTTCGACATTCATTTCCATCATAGGTTATTCTCTGAAATGGTGGGGATTCAACCCGGTAAATCCCTGGCTGATATTTATGCCGCTGCCTCTTATGGTATTCGGAATTGGGGGGTTGTTCACACTGATGATGAGTATGACGGCAGATGTTTGCGACCTTGACGAACTGAATAACGGCATGCCCCGTAAAGAGGGAACATTTGGCGCCATATACTGGTGGATGGTGAAGCTCGGACAGGCATTGGCACTCGTCCTGGGCGGTCTTGTGCTGAAACTGGTCGGATTTGACCAGAATGCAGCCGTTCAGGCTGGTGAGACTCTCACCAAACTGAGAATTGCTGATATCGCCATTCCGGCAATCACTGCCTTGCTGGCAATTCTGGTGATGTGGAAATATGACCTCACGGAAGCCAAAGCCCGGGAAATTAAAGCGATGCTGGTAGCAAGAAGGGGAGAACTCTGATCCGTGTGCCGGGGCTCAGTTCAGAACCGGAATGCTCATCCGACTTCAGATGCGTTAACAGAGCCAGTAACAGCTGTGACCTTTTCAGGAGTCGATTCATGCCAATCCGCTGCAATACTGTAACTTTACAGACGATTACCATAACAGGCACGTAAACAGGAACAAACTATAAAAAGACAGATAAAATGTCATACAGAACCGACAAATACCTGTCTCTCACGGGAGAGGACTTCAGCAACAAATCAACAGCCGACCTGAAAAAGCTGTTCAGGGATTTCCTTGAGAATGGAATACATGGTCTCTGCTTCAGCTCATACGTAGAGGGTCAGGCGCCCGGCAGCATCATCAGCGAGGAACAGATCCGGCAGAGAATAGAGATAATAAAACCTTATACCTCATGGATAAGAACATTCTCCTGTACTGACGGGCATGAGTTAATTCCACGCATTGCAAAGGAGAACGGATTGAAGGTAATGGCAGGGGCATGGCTGGGTGATGACAGGGAACATAACGAGGAAGAGATTGAGAACCTGATCAGGGTCGTCAAAGAAGGAGATGCAGATCTTGTAGCTGTGGGAAATGAAGTCTTGTATCGCGGCGAACTGACAGAGCAGGAACTGCTGCAATACATTCACAGGGTTAAGCAGCAGGTACCTGAGGCCAGTGTAGGCTACGTTGATGCCTATTATGAATTTGTCAACCGGCCGGCGATCACAGAAGCCTGCGATGTGCTGTTTATCAACTGCTATCCCTTCTGGGAAGGCTGCCATATTGACTATTCACTGGTATATATGAAAAACATGTACTTCAGCGTGCTCCAGGCTGCGAAGGGAAAAAGGGTGGTTATCAGTGAGAC
>CAZFIF010000133.1:0-6845 GCA_964519065.1 uncultured Rikenella sp. | reverse complement strand
GGAGATATAGTTTGCAGCAACAAAATCAGCAAACTCCTCAGCGGTGCCGTCTTCCGCCCTCCATAGTGATGCGGCATGCCTTACTCCCTTTTCAAGGAG
This sequence comes from uncultured Rikenella sp., assembly GCA_964519065.1. Taxonomy (GTDB): domain Bacteria; phylum Bacteroidota; class Bacteroidia; order Bacteroidales; family VadinHA17; genus SR-FBR-E99. Next base: position 6,746 of record CAZFIF010000133.1, on the reverse strand, counting down.
CAGCGTAGCAGCCGAAGGTTGTTCTTCAATTACGCGATCTACCGCACCTGCAATCACTGTTTCACCAATGAAGCCGGATGCTGTCACTGTAACCTTTTTATCTGCAGATGAACAGGCAGTCAGTACCAGGGTCATAAGTACCAGTATTTTTCTCATTTTTATCTTGTTTTTGCTAAGGTAAAAAAAAACGTCACACAAGAATGAAGTTCTGTGCCATGGATATAACAAATGAGGCTTCCCGAAGAAAGCCTCATCTTATATCAGCCGGATTACCGGCTACGAACTCATAATCTATTTCCCGGACTTCCGGGCTTTATTTCGCCGGATCTTTTTAAAAAGGTCTGCAACAACATCATCAGAGGGTTGATCCTCCATGTCGGGGAGCAAAACGCTCAGGGCCGAATCAATCCCGAAGGCATCAGCTATCAGGTCAGACGGTGTATTGGTAACCTCGAAATAAGAAAGTAAGAGGGTAGAATTCTTATCCATAGGCGTTTTTGTTCTCATAAAAGAGAAACGCCACGCCTAATCAAAAATTGTATCAGCTAAGTGAAAGGGTGATATTTTTTTCCACCATTATCTTACGCATGTTGATAAGTGCATAACGCATCCTGCCCAGGGCGGTATTGATGCTTACTCCTGTCATGTCGGCTATCTCCTTGAAGCTCATTCCTGCATAATGCCTCATGATGACTACCTCACGCTGATCTTCGGGCAGTCCGTTTATCAGGCTTCTCACATCACGCATCACCTGCCGGCGTACGATCACATCCTCAACATTGTCATCCGACAGCTTGCGCGAATTGAGCAGGTCTGCCTCGTAGTCATCGTTAAGGACGATCCCCATCTGTTTCTCGTGTCTGAAGTGGTCAATGATCAGGTTATGAGCTATGCGCATCACCCAGGATATAAACCTTCCGTCATCCTGGTACCGGCCGGCGCGGATCGACTGTACTACCTTCAGGAATGTATCCTGGAAGACGTCATCGGCCAAATCGCGGTTGCGAATGTAAAGGCTGATATAAGAATAGACTTTGCTTTTGTGGCGCAGGATAAGCAGCTCTATGCTTCTTTCATTACCGTCTACGTAGCTCTTAATAAGCTCATAATCGGTCATTTTGCTCTTCATAACTAACTCTTTTGGTTCGTGAGTACAGTTATACGATAGGCGGCCCTCCTTTGTTTCGTTTGTGTTTTTTACTGTTGGGTTATACGATTGTCTTTCCTTATTGTTTCATTCGTATATGTATAATACTGACTGCAATGGTCGAATGGAACCTGGATGAAAATTTATTTCCGCATCCCTTCTTCAATGGTTGTTCCTGCGAGTTTCATATATACTCACGACAAAGAAAACAAATTTTAATCAATACAAAATCACTAATTTTGGCTTTTTCACCAACGGAGAGAGCATGAAGGGTAATATCGAAATCAAGGGAGCGAGAGTACATAACCTTAAGGATATAACCCTGACAATCCCACGTGACAGCCTGATAGTTATTACCGGAGTATCCGGATCCGGCAAGTCATCACTGGCCTTTGACACCATCTATGCCGAAGGTCAGAGGAGATATGTTGAGAGTCTCTCCTCCTATGCGAGGCAGTTTCTCGGGCGCATGAACAAGCCCGATGTCGATTTCATCAACGGGATACCTCCCGCCATTGCCATCGAGCAGAAGGTCAACACCCGCAATCCCAGGTCAACAGTAGGCACCAGCACCGAGATTCATGATTACCTCAGGCTGCTCTGGGCGCGTGTCGGGCACACCATCTCTCCCATCTCCGGCAGGGAGGTCAGGAAGCATTCCGTCGATGACGTGGTCAACTATCTTGCAGCACTGCCGGAGGGAAGCCGCATAGTGCTTACTGCCCCTCTTGATGTCCCGGAAAATGTAGACCCTCAGGAATTCATCAGCTTCCTGGTAAAGGAGGGATACAACCGCATCAGCACTGAAAAGGGTCTTATAAGGCTTGATGATGAGGATGCCGCACTCCTTATCGGGAAGATGCCCCGGCTTGACCTGATAATAGACAGGTTCCCGACAGGACATAGCCCGGAAGAGCTGAGCCGGGCTGCCGACTCAGTCCAGACAGCATTTCTCACCGGAAGGGGACATATCACTCTCACAGTGACTGATGAAGAGACAACACAGACAATCAGTTTCTCGGAGAAATTCGAGGAGGATGGTATCACCTTTGAAGAGCCGACTGAACATCTCTTCAGCTTCAACTCACCCATTGGCGCCTGCCCCGAGTGTGAGGGATACGGCAAGATAATAGGCATCGACGAAAACCTTGTCATTCCCGATGAAAACCTCTCGGTGTATGATGACGCCATAGCCTGCTGGCGGGGAGAGACGATGAAACAATGGAAGGAGAGGCTGATTTACAGTGCTGACAGGTTTGACTTCCCCATTCATAAACCCTGGCACAGGCTCTCTCCTGAACAGAAGGCACTGGTATGGAGCGGTAACAGGTATTTCTTTGGCCTGAACCAGTTCTTTGAACATCTCGAGGAGAAGAAATACAAGATACAGTACAGGGTCATGCTCAGCCGCTACAGGGGCAAACGTACCTGTCCGTCATGCGGTGGCAACAGGCTGCGCAAGGAGGCCGGATGGGTGAAGGTCGGCGGCAGGTCTATTACGGAGATAACAGCCATGCCGGTGAGTGAGGCTCATGAGTTCTTTGAACACCTGACCCTCAACGGTGAAGAGAGAGAGATAGCCGGGCGTCTGCTGAAGGAGATACAACAGCGGCTGGGATTCCTCGTGAATGTGGGACTCACATACCTTACGCTCGACAGGCTGTCAAATACGCTCTCAGGAGGCGAATCACAGCGCATAAATCTTGCCACCTCACTGGGCAGCAGCCTGGTGGGCTCACTCTATATCCTTGATGAGCCCAGCATCGGACTTCATCCTCGCGATACCAACCTTCTTGTGAACGTGCTCGGGGAACTGCGCAACCTTGGCAATACGGTGATCGTGGTTGAGCACGAGGAGGAGATCATCAGAGCCGCGGACCAGGTAATAGATATGGGACCTGCTGCCGGCACTCACGGCGGAGAGGTCATCTACCAGGGCAGTTCACACTTCCCGGAGAAAAACAGTTCACTTACAGCCGCATATATGACCGGTGCACTGCGCATCGAGGAGCCGGCAGTGCGGCGCAGATGGCACAGCTATATAACGGTCAGGGGCGCGCGTGAGAATAACCTGAAGGATATTGATGTTAAATTCCCGCTGCATACCATTACTGCCGTAACGGGAGTCAGCGGTTCCGGCAAGAGTACCCTGGTACATGATATCCTCTTCAATGCACTCTCGTCGAAACTGGGTAACAACGGCATTAAACCGGGCCGCTTCACTCACATGGAGGGAGACATGGCCAGCATTACGGCCGTGGAGCTGATAGACCAGAACCCGATAGGCAAGTCAAGCCGCTCCAACCCTGTTACCTACCTGAAGGCCTTTGATGAAATAAGAAAGCTCTTCGCAGAGCAGCAGGCTGCAGTACAGTCGGGCTTCAAACCTGCCCACTTTTCATTCAATGTTGAGGGAGGACGGTGCGAAGAGTGCCAGGGCGAGGGCGTCATCAGGGTGGAGATGCAGTTTATGGCCGACGTGGAGCTGACGTGCGAGACATGCAAGGGAATGCGTTTCAAACGTGATATCCTGGATGTCCGATTCCACGGCAGAAATATATACGACGTGCTGGAGATGACCATTGACGAAGCGATAGTGTTCTTCGGCGAATGCAAGGATAAGAGCTGCAGGAAGATAGCTGACAAGCTCAAGCCGCTGGCAGATGTGGGCCTGGGGTATGTCAGGCTGGGCCAGTCGTCATCCACCCTCTCCGGCGGTGAGAGCCAGCGCGTCAAGTTGGCATACTACCTCAGCCAGGAGAAGAGCAGCGAAAAAATGCTCTTCGTATTCGACGAGCCCACCACCGGACTTCACTTTCACGATATCGGGAAGCTGATGAAATCACTCAACGCCCTCGTCGATCACGGTCACTCAGTGATACTCATTGAGCATAACGTGGAGGTGATCAAGTGCGCCGACTGGGTAATCGACCTCGGTCCTGAGGGCGGCGAAAAGGGCGGGCAGGTCGTCTTTGAGGGCACCCCGGAGCAGCTGGCCGCGTGTGAATCATCACATACGGGAAGGTATCTGAGAGCAAAGATCTCCTCCTTCGAACAGGTTACAGGGGAGAAGAAGATATCCTGATGCACTGCATTTAATAACACACTGATCTATAGTCTGTTTCAGTTACTCCCTGCTTACAGCAATGAGTTAGCCATCCGGACAGGAAGCGATGTATGATGTGGTTTTATAACCGCATCGTAATCAGGAGTCATCATCAATCATTGATCCTTCCCGGCTCCCTGCGGTTTCTTCCCGGGGCGCCGGTAAGGTCATCACCGAGATCGTCCCTGGCTTCTGCTGCAAGCTCCTCAAGTCTCTGTTTAATTTCAGGATAGAACTCCCTGAGATCATATCTCTCACCCGGGTCCCTCCAGAGGTCGTATAGGCCTCCCTCAAACCAGTGGTTTTCATAAGACCCGCCGCTTTTGCCATCTTTCCCCGGCCTGAACCCTTCATAGGTGCGTCCGTGATGCGGAAAAACCAGCTTCCACCTGCCGTCGGTAACTGCCTCCAGGTTGTTCTTGCGATAATAGTAATAAAATGCTTTCCTGGGGATAACTGTGTCATCTCCTTTCACAAGAGGAAGAAGGCTCACACCGTCGATGGGTTTTTCAGGCAGAGGTGCACCTGTAGCTTCAGCAATGGTGGGGAGAATGTCTATTCCGGCCGCCAGCCTGTTGGTTACAGTCCCGGCAGGGATGGTTCCCTCCCACCACATGATGCACGGCACCCTTTGTCCGCCCTCGAATGTGGTGCCTTTGCCTTCACGCAGGCCGGCAGTGCTGCCGGCATGGTTTCCATAGTTTATCCAGGGGCCGTTGTCAGAGGTAAAGATAACCAGCGTGTTCCCGTCAAGATCAAGATCCCTCAGGGTTTTCATGATCTCCCCGACACTCCAGTCGATCTCCATCATCACATCACCGTACAGACCCTGTTCCGATCTCCCTGTGAAGGCTTCAGATGCCCCCAGGGGCACATGCGGCAGCGGATGGGCCAGGTAGATGAAGAATGGCCTGGAACGGTTCCTCTGTATAAACTCAATGGCTTTTTGTGTCAACTGGAGGGTAAACTGAGAATGATCAGGGTTTGTGGCAACAACCTTTTCATTTTCAATTAACGGCAGGGGTGGAAAATAATCCCTGATGTCAGGGTGCCGGGGCCACATGTCATGGGAATAAGGAATCCCGTAAAACTCATCAAAGCCGTGATTCAGCGGCAGGAACTGCTCCTGGCAACCCAGGTGCCACTTGCCAAATATGGCTGTGGCATATCCTCTTTCCTTCAGGAGTTCAGCAATGGTCTCCTCCTCTGCATTAATGCCTGTTGTTGCCCTGTGGTCAAGTGCTCCGCTGAAACCGACACGGTTAGGGTAACAGCCTGTCATCAGTCCTGCACGTGAAGCACTGCAGACAGCCTGGGGTGCATAATAATGAGTGAAAAAAATGCCATGATCGGCCATGCGGTCAATATTCGGGGTAGTGTAACCCCCTGAGCCCGTCATTGAGAGATCTCCGTAACCCATGTCATCAAGATAGATCAGGATGACATTTACCGGCCGTTTGTCTGCGGTCTCAGCGAGTGTGATGTTCGGATGAGCAAGGCCGAACAGCATAAACAGCATGATTGTTAATCTTCTCATGAGCTTTCAGTTTCTGATCACCTGGATCTGTTACTGTTCATTATCTTTTCAATTTCATCGATCTCCTTCGGGATCTTCTGTGACAACACCACATGTCCGGTTTCAGTGAGCAGAACATCATCCTCGATCCTGACGCCGACATTCTCGTATTTTTCATATACAGGGAGAACGCGGTCAATAAACTGATCAATCTCCTCCTCGCTTACCCGTCCGCCAAATGTTTCATAGAGCTGTGCCAGTCCGTTTTCTCTCAGGTATATGCCTGGTTCCACTGTCAGAACCATGCCCTTCTCCAGGGGTCTTCCTATTGCCGTGTCTACAGCCATATACTCCCGGATAAATGCACCCGGGAGGCCATAGTCTCCGGCGTCATGGACATTGAGACCCAGATAGTGATTTATCTGGTATATTGTATAGAACTCCTTCTGCCAGACAGAGGTAGTGTCTGTCAGCAATCCCAGGTCAAATAGTCCCCTGGCAATTACGGCGGTGGCCTTCGCGTGGCCGACGTATAGAGGACTGCCTGGCTGCAGCTCATCGATGGCCGCCTTCTGTGCTTGTAATACCAGTTCGTAGATCTCTCTCTGCTCCTTTGAAAAGCTGCCGTTCACCGGGATTGTTCTGGAGATGTCGGCTGCATAATAGCCATATTCAGCACCTATATCCATGAGGAGGAGGTCGCCCTCCTCCATTTTTCTGTTGTTCTCGGAGTAATGGAGCGTAACGGTATTGGGACCTGAGCCGGTGATGGATGAAAAAGCTGGTCTGGCAGCTCCGTTCCGGAGGAATGTATATTCAATAATCGCTTCGATCTCAAACTCGTACATTCCTGGCCGGCAGATGCGGCAGGCATTCACGAAGGCATCACCGGTGATGTCAATGGCCTTCTGCATCCTCGAGATCTCTGACTGATCCTTGAAGACCCGCATCTCTTCAAGCAGCGGTGCCATATCCCT
>CAZFIF010000132.1:0-6915 GCA_964519065.1 uncultured Rikenella sp. | reverse complement strand
CTTCCGCGGCCGCGAGCCTTCACTGGAACCGTTGATTGAGAGAAGCGGTTTCAAAACCGCGTAAAAAAAAGCAGAGACGCGTACCGCGCGTCTCTGCAATAAAATAACCAACCCAAATTCTACCCCATTGCGGGGCAACCAAAAATCATCTACCAGCCGGGGGTTTGAGTAAGAGTATAACCCTTATCAGCGTACTCGGCGATCTGGGTCATTCCGACAGGTGCGAGATAGACCCTGTCCGTGAATGCATCCCTGGGGGCAATGTTCTCAGGAATATAATAACCGACCATTTCTGCTGCATTGGTGCCGTCATATGTAATCACGGTTCCAACTGCGTTCTGGACCTTGAGCTTGCCAACCTTGGCAGCTATCAGCCACTCGGGATACTCAACAGGGAAGTCAATCCATAATCCCAGGTGCAGATCGGGATTGGTAGTGACATCCATGTAATTGAGCTTCTTCCAGCGCTTGAGATCCAGCAGCCTTGAATGTTCATAGACAAACTCCATCCTGCGCTCACGGCGTATCTCCCAAATCAGAGGAGACACATCAGCATCACGGTCGGGATCATTGGGAAGGCTTGCCAGTGACATGGCAGAGGTTTTTTGTATCCCTTTGCCAATGGCAACTGCATCCAGAGGCCTGTTGCGTATTGCATTGATCGATGCGTCAATATCTGCCTGGGTAACAGCCGTGCCACCCATGGTGGCCAGCTCTGCCTTGGCCTCAATCCAGTTAAGCACTACCTCACCCAGCCTCATTACAGGGGCATCGTTGGTGTTGGTGTTCGAACCGTACTGAGCCGGGTAGGACCCCCCGTAGTAGGTCGGGCCTATCCTGTCAATGAACTTGTCAGACAGAAGCAGTGTGGCAGCTTCCTTCTTCGGCGTATCCCAGAAGGTGGCTTCAAAGCGCGGGTCACGGGTGGCGATCATACTTGTAAAATCAAGGTTGTCGGCATCTGCCAGCGTCGATGCCTGATAGACCTGTCCGTCGGCACAGATGAATGACTTGGCAAGCCACAGGTTGCCTGAATTAGGCTGGCTTTCAGTCGTATTGGCATATGAAGCAATATGGTGTGTGACACCCAGCCCTGCATCGTAATGCCTGTACATGATCACCTCTTTGTTGCCTGCCAGATCCATTGACCCGAACAATGAACGAAAATCACTTGTGAAGGAAAACTTGCCTGATGCCATCACGAGATTAGCAGCGTCAACTGCAAGCTGAAGGTACTTCGTGGCTTTTTCCGTATTGTTGAGGTGATACTTCTGCCAGGTGCCTTCGAAAAGCATGAACCGTGCAATAAATCCGGCAGCAATATACCTGTTCAGGTACTGGGCATTTCCGTCAGATAGACGCATATTGGCCAATACGTAGACAAAATCATCATAGACCTTATCCATAACAAGAGTTCTGGAGTCCCTGTCCTTGTACAGGAGATCCACCTCCGAATCAAGCACTACCTTGTCGTAATATGGCACATCCCCAAATACACTCACAAGCCTGCTGTATTCATAACCCCTGAAGAAGCGGGCAACGGCACTCCAGTGTTTATAGGCTTCATCGGCGAGTATGTCGCCCTTCATTGCTTCAATTCTCTCGAGGAAGAGGTTCGATTTCCTGACATATGCAAAATTCCATGTCGGACCGCAATATGTGCTGAGCCAGTCAGGAGTTTCACTTGTTGAGGCTCTTGAAGAGGGAGGCTGGGTTTCAAAGCTCCATTGCTTACCTGTAGAGGTAAAGTCGTCAGAAAGGTAATATCCTCTCAGCGGGGTATAGGCAGTACCCCATGAAGAGTTGTACCCTACAAAGTAGTTAAGATAGAATCCGTGCGAAAAAAGACGAAGGTTATTCTCGGATGTCCAGTAGTTCTGGTCATTCATTGTAGTTCGTGACGGTCTGTCGAGGAATTCTTCGCATCCGCTGAATATCAGAGCTACCGCAGCTATGATTATGATTAATTTACTTTTCATAGTTCTTAAGTTTTAGAATTTAACCTGAATACCGACCGAAGCGCTCTTGAATGTTGGGACGCCGACACCTGTCCTATCCATGTTATAGTATGATTCTCTCCACATGGAGTATCCTCCAATCTCTTCAGGGTCAATTGGAATTGTGCCCAGGTGATCAAATGTCAAGAAGTTTTCGAGGGCCACGTAAACACGTAAACTGCTGATCGACACCTTCTTTGTCAGGTTTCCAGGCAGCGTGTAGCCAAGGGTTATATTCTTAAGCCTCGTATATGCCATATTCAACAGATACCTGGTCTGGGGCTGCATATTAAGAGTCGTGCTGCTTCCCGACTGATCGTAAGGACGCGGGTAGAAGGCATCGGTTCTGTCTTCTCTCCAGAAATCACCTGCGAAAGCCTGAGGCATGGCTCCGTTTGCAGAGTAGTACCCCGGGATGGCAAGGAATCCGTCACCCCATACATCGCGTTTTCCAACGCCCTGGATAAAGAATGAGAGATCAACACCCCTGAAGTCCAGGTCGGCACGAAAACCGTACATGTAACGAGGAGTCGAGTTGCCAATGATCTTGAGGTCACCGTAGTCCGGATTACCGTCTGCATCTTCAACCAGTCTGTTGCCCGGATTGATATATCCGTCACCGTTCTGATCCACGAATTTCACATCGCCTGGCATGAAATAGAAGTTTCCTGCCTGAAGCCTGCCCTGTATTGCAACATTGGCAGGATCGGCAAGCTGATAAATAGTGTAATTGGCACTTCCGGTTTCATTGGGAACCTGGATCTGGATCAGGTTGCCTTCATTGTCGTAGGCAAAGTCCTCTGCCTGGAATAGACGGTCGGTTTCATAACCCCATATCTCACCGTATGTTTTCCCTACATACCATGAATCTATACTCTTGGTTGAACCGTATTCCGTGATCTTTGATACAGCATCAGCAAAGGTTGCAGTAAGGGTGATTCCCAGGCCGTTCTCAAACCTGTGATTGTAATCGACCTGCAGCTCAACCCCATGTGTACGGAGTGACCCGAAGTTGCTCTGGGGAGCTCCCGTACCGAATGTTGTAGGAAGACCCTCCTGGGGAACAATCATGTTCTTTGTGTCACGCCTGAACCAGTCGAAAGTAATACCAAGCTTGTTGCTCAGGAAACGTACATCAAGACCCAGGTTGAGGGTTGTGATATCCTGCCAGGTGACTGTAGCTGAAACAGCTCCAGGGGTAGCAAACTGGTATAGCTTCGACCCTCCGAGCAGCCAGGTATTCTCCGATCCTGACATGGTGGGGATGTAAAGAGAATTGGGAACTGTCTGGTCGCCAATGGTCCCCCATGAGCCGCGAATTTTCATAAGGCTGAGTGCCGGCCTTGCCCAGTCCATAAATTCTTCCTCCGTAGCTATCCATCCTGCAGAGAATGACGGGAACCAACGCCACTGAAGATCAGTCGGGAATTTTGAGGTTCCGTCATACCTGAGGTTTGCTTCAATCAGGTACTTCTCCTTGAAATTGTAGTTAATACGCCCATAGAAACCGAGCTGTGATTCCCAGTCCTCACCACCACTGGTGGTCTGATTTCCGTATGCCAGGTCAAACTGGGGATTGTTGTAGTCAATCAGCTGCGTTGTCTGCGACCAGTTATAGGCATATTCATATCCAACCCTGTTCATTCCGACCATGAACCTGAACTGATGATCATCCAAGAGGTTCATGTCATAAGTGGTGTAGAAGTTCAGAGTATTCCTCTGATCATTCTGCGAACGACGGTACACATGATCAGGGTTTGAGCCGACAGCAGTATAGGTCATCATATCCAGTTCGTAAGCCGGCATCGCTCCCGTAGCGGAAGAGGAGACAACCTGACCTGAATTATCCACATAGATTCTATCTCCGTTATCATCATATTTAGGCAGGGCAGCCGTCCAGCTGTTACGTGCCGTATAACGGGTGCCGGGTCTTTTCGTAATATATTCCATGTTGGCGTGAGTGTAATCGAAGTAGATTTTCCAATCCTTTACAGGAGTGATTTCTAATCCGCCGTTCACGCTGGTATAATTATTCTCAATAAAGGCAGTGTTGGCAGCACTCATCTCGTAGACCGGGCTCCGGATCGGGTCACCGTCTTCCGTGGTCAACGGGTAGGTCGGTGCCCAGCGATAAAGATAAAGCCACGGGTCTGCCGATGTGGAACTGGTTGCATAGGCATATCTCTTATTGCGTTTTGAGTACATAGCACCGGCGCTTACCCTGAGCCAGTCATTAACATCCGTACCCACGCGGATCGACCCGTTATAACGCCTGAAGTCATCAATCTTTGAAGGTTTGATAATGCCTGACTGATCGAGGTACCCCAGACCTATGTTATAGTCTGTTTTCCCGGATTTACCGTTCACCGAGAAGTTGTGCAGCTGTGTGGGTGCCCACTCCTTTATCATGTAATAATAAGGATCATAAGTCCTCAGTCCGATCTTGCGGTTGTTGGCATCAACATACCAGTCGCGGCCATATAGCATTGGGTCATCGGGCTTGACAACATCGCCCCATTTCTCCTTCCACTCAACTGCTTTTTCATATCCTTCGCGCGTCACCATCCAGAATGCTCCTGCCACTGTAGCGCCACGGCGTTCAAATGCCAGCAGGGCGTATTCAAGCGCATCAAGACCGGCCATCTCCATCTTCTTTGAGATGTTCTGGAATGAAAGGTTGCCATTATATGAAACATTCACTCCCTGATTTACTGCACCCTTCTTAGTGGTGATCAGGATAACGCCGAAGGCAGCTTTTGATCCATATATAGATGCCGATGCTGCATCCTTCAGAACTGAGATCGACTCTATATCATCAGGGTTCAGCATCTGGATCGATGGTATCTCAACGTTATCGACCAGTATCAATGGTGAAGATTCCCCCCGCAGTGAGCCAATCTGACCGCGTATCTTCATGATCGGGTCAGATCCTATCTCCCCGCTGGGGATAACAACACTTAGACCCGGCATAGTACCCTGAAGACCACGGCCGGCATCAGCGATCGGCCTCGCCTCAAGGGTCTTTTCAACATTTACCGTAGAAACCGCACCTGTAAGGTTGGCTCTTCTCTGAGTACCATACCCTACAACAACAACTTCTTCGATAAATTCAACATCAGGACTCATTTTCACATCGATTCTGTTGGATGCACCCACAGGCACCTCCTGTGATGCATACCCCAGAGATGTAAAGACGAGCACCTGACCGGAAGCAACGCTGATCGAGAAAAAACCATTCAGATCAGTGCTGGTACCGGTGGTGGTGTTTTTGATTATCACGTTGACACCAGGCAACGTCTCATTCGTTGTGGCATCTGTGACAGTCCCTGTCACGGTCTTGGGCTGAGCATAAATGCTTTGTGAAAGCATAAATCCCAAAACCGTAAACAACATTAATAGTCTTGTTCTCATGTGATTGGATTTAGGGTTAAATAGTTTTGATTGGGTTATATTGATGATATATATTGATTTCAGTCCGACAAGCAAGATATACGTTTTTTTGATAAGATGTATTACAAATTTTCAATTATTTTTCGCAGAGTCACTTTTAGCCTTTAGGGGCAGACCTGATCTTCTTGATAGCGTATTGTACCGGTGAGGGTTTTTCTTTATCGGAGAAATTGAAGGACTTCAATTCTTCCAGTGATTCATGAAGGGCATAGCATGCCTCTTCATAACTCATACTGCAGATATCGGAAATCAACCTTATGCCTCTGTCTTTAAGCTTCTTGTTGGTAACATCAACCCAGCTCATCCAGTTGCCCAGCACCCTGCCCATCAGAACCATCGTTCCGGTCGAAACCGTATTCAGAACAAGCTTTGCTGCCAGCCGGTCCATCAGACTGAAGACCGAACTTTGCGGCAAACAGGAGATCCTGAAATTGGCAGCCTCATCGCATGTCCCTATTATCAGGGAAGATCTGCCCTGGTACTTTTCCGCTTCTTCATTGAAGGCTGCCTTATAACCTTCATATTCCGGCCTTGTCACCTCCAGGCGGCTGATCACATTAACAGCAACATTGGGGTTCCTTGAATAACGTGATTTATCCTCTTCGTTGCCGATCTGAAACTTAAGGATCTGCGATATATCAAGCTGCGGAGGGTCTGATATGAGAGCCTGCGGAGCATTCATTTTACTGTACAGATCCCCGTCCCACTCAAGACATCTCGGCGTACGCCCCAGGACGTTTGCCCAGGCCTCCGGAGTTTGCATCAGGGGATTCTTAACGAAAGCCCATGACGGCGGTGACAGAGTATCATCATACTTCCTGAAAGGGGGAAGCATGAATGTCGGAGAGCGTTCGGTGGTGTCAGTGAAGATATCCAGCATCAGGGAATTGCCGTAGTAGGTGACCAGTCCGTTCCGGCTGTAGGTGTCGTGTTCCATACGGATATAATCACCGAGTATCTCCGTGTTTTCAACGGAAAGCAGTTCATTCAGCATCTCATTGTATGCCCCGGCATAGTCAATATCCCTGATATTCAAAATTTCCAGCTCCTCATCTGAAAGCAGACTGCTAAAATACCCTCCCAGTATTGATTCCAGGGCTGCACCGGCAATAAGCTGTTCCGATGTTGTTGCCTGCATCCGTGTAGAGCCTGCAATTGCCATCGGTCCGCAGTACAGGTCAAGCACAGTAACACGAGGATCTTCAATGGCTCTCCTGGAACGCTCAATATGTTTGCAAAGAATATCGGCAGGGTTATTAAACATAAGGAATACTTCAGCACCCCTGTCAGCAGCTTCTGCAAGTGTACCCAGAACTGACGAGGTCTCACCTCCCTCGGTTATGGCAACAAGAATATCTCCTTTAACAACGTTGAGTTCCCTCACCTGCTGCCTGCCAAATTCCTGGTAATCCTCAAAATACTCCACAGCCCTGATAAGTGCGTAATCGCCACCTGTCATAATACTGAA
>CAZFIF010000131.1:0-6998 GCA_964519065.1 uncultured Rikenella sp. | reverse complement strand
GATCTCCGTAAGTGAAATCATACGTGCCGAGGCTGAGAGCAACTATACCCATTTTTATCTCACAGGAGGGAAGCATATACTGGTGTCGCGCACAATCAAGGAGTACGAGGCTATGCTCAGCGGCTCGGGGATAATCCGCGTACACCAGTCACACATCGTCAACATGAACCATATTGATAAATTCTTCAAACACGACGGAGGCTACCTGCAACTGAATGACGGTTCCACCATACCGGTCTCCCCCAACCTTAAGCAGAGAGTCCTGCAGGCAATCACTGACCATCTGTACGAATAATAAACACCGGATTTTCCATCCTTCCTGATTTAATCGGCAGTCTACTAATGCAATAGAGGACCGAGCGTTAATCCCGACACATGTGTCGGGAAGCGAAGGTGCCAGATTGCAGGGACGGCAACAGGCAGTAGTGTATTATGTGACGAAAATCGAAAATCGCACATCCCAATCCCATCCAATACTAATCCAAACCCCTTCATTACTCATTTGCTGTTGATTTTCAAGTGTGCTGAAACTAACTTACACTAAAAAGCCAGGCAGCAACGGCAGCCGGATAACTTCAAAAGGGTGATGTGGAAGAAGGCCTCCCGACTCCAGCACAGCACCTGAGGGCAAGGCTGGCAGACTCCATGGCAAAGTATGTGAAGGTATATAACAACAGAAAACCGGTATTATGAAAACAAGAATCTTAATTATCTTTTTTGCGTCCGCTTTGCTTATGCTTATCTCCTCGGGCTGCGGACAGAAAAGTAAGCCGTCAGGCGCTGATACCAAGGCAGACACTGAAGTTACAGCAGATCAAACTGCAGAACCCAATCTCTCTGAATCTGATGCCGACAGCAAGGGCAAACCCCTCGGTGTCAGATCCGGAATTATTGAATACACCTATTCAGGTGACAAAACCGGAAAATCAACCCAGTATTTTGACGATTATGGAATGAAGAGCGCAGTTTACTCTGAGATCGTACAACAGGGCGAAGAGAGTAAGGGATGGGTAGTAACCATCGGCGATGACCAGTACATGTGGGATCTCAATTCCAGCCAGGGCATGAAGACAAAAAACCCCATGGTAAAGAAGATGATGGAATTATCCGGTGGGGATATTCTCGATTATATGGCAGGCATGTATGAACAGATGGGAATGACAAAAAGCGGAACCGAAATGTTCAAGGGCAAGCAGTGTACTGTCTTTAAGGGAGATATGGGTAAGGTGCTGACCTGGAAAGGAATTATGATGAAGACAGAAATGAATATAGGGACCATCGACTCACGCCAGGAAGTTACTTCCATCAAAACCAATATCCCTGTTGACGGAAAATATTTCCGCATACCTGATGACATCACCTTCAATGAGATACCTGGTTTCTGAATTGGTTTGACTCAACCTGCAGACTCCATGAACTGCATTAGACAACTAAAGGGGAGCCTGGCTGCCGCAGCACTCAATATGGTTCTGTTCTTCCCAATCACAGCCGCTCCCCTTTCTTACATTTTTATAGAAGATGCAGGTGAAGGACTGCCTGCTTAACCGGCTGGCTAATGCATGTTTTTTACCATATCAAAAATTTATAATAATTACAAAACCGGGATAATACTCAGGAATGTGTGTTCGGGCAGTGAATGTGATGACTGAAATAAGTATCAATTTTTGGATTCAGGAAACGATCTTCCTCAAACAAAAAACACGACAATGATAGCCAGAGTTCTTTGTGCCAGTTTAGTCCTGTTTCTGACATTCGGTCAAACCCTATTCTCTCAAAATGCAAATTGTCCAAAGATCAGGGTCGGAGTAAAAATAACTGAAGTTTATCCGGAAGTGTTTGATCATCTGAATAAAATAAATAATACAGAGAAGCACAGGGCAGTATGGCTCGCAGAGCTGAGTGAATTATTGCTGAAAAGCCTCCGGGAAAATTCACCCGAGCTTGATTTTATTTACCTGGCTGCAAATCCCAGTGCAGACTATGACTATCTGTTCACATCAATGATTGCTCTGTCAGGAGGCGGTGAAGATGTAGTCGTAAGGGATGCCTATACTATTATTGATGGTGACGATATTTTTGAAATCCCACCCGTCTATGGCTCAGAATATACAGTTTTCAGTGTCTGGTCTTCACTTATCGTAAACTCAAATTGTTTCCCGAGCAGGAGATATATTCTGTGCATTCACCACGGTGAGAGCCAGGACATCTACCGGGCTATCCTGTCGAGTCTTTTCGGCTTCTCCAGTAGTCTGACTCGATTGCTTTTCGAAAGGGAGAACCTCAGGCCTGTGCCTCCACGGGATCCTAATATCGAAACCTGGATTGACGAAGAGTACTTATCCCCTCTCGATGAGGAGACAAGAAAAGTCCGGATCTACGAAAAAGTGCTGAGTTGCAATTGGCAGCCATCCTACTATTCAGGTTATCACAGCCAGCCTGTCAGATTCCCTGTAAAAACAGACAGAGGTAAAATTTCGCCTGTTGAGAACTGTTTACTTGAATATTCCGACAGCGAAATCCAATATATTCTTGTCAATAAGCAAGGTAACGCAGTTGGTGAATACACTCTTATGAAAGGATTGGAGCCATTAGTTGAAAAAATAACACTTTCAACATGCCCCCTTGGCAATAAACCTAACATTGAAAAGGAAGTTGAGATAATCATTCGCGGCCTGGAACTCCAGGTGGAGCCCGACCGCAATACCCTTGGTGTTGGCGAGAAGACTTCAATACAAATCGATCTTCATGAGCTTGATCCGGACGGTATGGAGATACTCTCTTGTGAGGGCAGGGAGGTGGATGTTAAGGTTACAGGGGTTGTTGACGGAACAATAAGTCATGAATCAGGAAAAATAACCCTTGATGAAGGCGGGGTTGCCTTTATTGACTATGAGGCCGGCGAAAATGACAGGAAGATCAGGATCAAAGCCTCCTTTACCCCTCCCGGATATCCTGAAACGGCAACCGGTGAAGCAACCATAACAGTCAGAAAAGAGGAAGGCGATTTCAATGGCACAATAATGTATGAGAGACAGGTTCACTGGGAAGATGAGGCGAAATCAACCTACAGCACCATCTTCAAAAAGGTCGATGTGGTTGAGAATGCAACAATAAATGTCGCTGCAAAATATCTTCGCACCATAACGGACACCCAGGGCAAATCCGAGCTGTTCGAGGCTAAACCCCTGTCAGGCAACTTCTCTGCATCGGTTACAAAGGTGACAGTCGTGACTGACCATCACGGAGACTGGACAAAAACCGTTGAGACATGGCAGGGCGACAAGATGATGGATCCCGAAAGCGCCTCCAATATCCTGCTTACCATCGAGCCCCAGAAGAAGAATTACATACTTCAGGCTGAGATACGTTTCCCTGAAATTGAAGGCACCACTGAAGTAACCACCTCGAAAGGAGTTCAATTTACACTGGATACTGAACCCTGGGGTATGAATGCCAGCTTTGGGTATGAAGGTCAGACCGATGGTAACTCAGTCAACGGTCACTGGTCAAAACCTGCCACAGGCCCGGTATTGGTCCTGCCCAGTTCAGGATTCGACCCCGGGGCCACCTGGAACTGGACCATGAGCAGGGCAAACAAGAAAAAATAAACCTCATATCGTGAACTTACATGAACAGGAACTGATGATGTGAAATGTGTCAGTAAGTTTCCTCAGTTAATGCCCCTGAAAATTTTCCCCAACAGCACCATGAGTAACCTGTATGGCAGAAGTGTACCGATGCTGTAGGCAATCCTCATCGTCCAGCGCGGGATGATCAACGCTCTGCCCCTGAACATCCGGTCAAGCATATATGCTGCGGCCTTCTCCGCCTCAATCACATTTGACCGCGCAATAAAACCCTGCCGGTTGATGCGCTCCATGACCCTGTGGTTGGTGAGAACCGGACCGGGCATGGCCACACTTACACTCACTCCCGTGCCGCGAAGCTCCTCCCTGACGGCAAGCGAAAAATTAAAAATGTACGACTTGGTTGCCGAATATATGCTCTTGTACGGCAATGGCATAAAACCGCCAAAACTGCCGAGATTAAGTATGTAGGCCCTCTCCCTCCTCTTGAGCTCATTGATAAAGAGGTTGGTCATCAGTGTCGCGCACCTCATATTCAGAAAAACGCTCTCCTCAATAGCAGCATCACTGTACTCACCTATCTCCCCTCCGTGGCCGATACCGGCATTGTTTATCAGGATATTTACTTCGAGACCATGCTCCCTCGCATAACCGGCTATCTCTATCGGGGCCTCCTTCCGCATAAGATCCGTCTCAATATAATGCACTGACACATTACCCTGTCCTCTCAACAATTCCGACAAATCAGGCAATCCTGTTTCCGGCAGCGAGACCAGCAGCAGATTGTGCCCGCGACGCGCAAGCTCTCCGGCAAACGCCTTTCCGAGGCCGGCGCTGGCGCCGGTTACAATTGCATAATATGAACCCGGTCCGCTCAACCTATCTCCCCTCTCTCTTTAAGCCATTCGAGAGTTAAAACTGCACCCTCCCTGAAGGGTGTGATCCTGTATCCGAGCTCCCTCTCTGCCTTTTCACTGCTAAGACTCCAGTGATTGAGATATTTCTTTACCCAGGCAGCCGTTAACAGCGGAGGCCACCCTGTCAGCGGTGCCTGCCACTCCATCACCCTGGCAATGGCAGCCATAAGCCATACCGGAAAAGGAATGAGCAGCCTCCTCTTACCAGTAACCTCAGCGAGTGTACTGAAAAACTGATGGAAGGTCAGGTTCTCGCCGCCCAGGGCATAACGCTCACCCGGTCGGCCTTGCTTTGCGGCAAGGATTATTCCACTTACCACATCATCAACCAGCACATAGCTCCCCACACAGCTCCCGTCACCCGGCAGGATGCGCCATCTCCCCCTGCTGTAGAGCTTCATCATCTTCGTCAGGGCATTGCTCTCATTTACCGGGCCGGGACCGTAAACACGTGGCGGATTGACAATCACGGTCTCGAGCCCCTCCCTGTTATATGACCTGACAAGTTCCTCAGCCTCGGCCTTGGTCTCCTCATACTCATTAAACCAGGGAACGGTCCGCGGAAAATCCTCATCAATGGGTTCAACACCGGGAGAAGGACCAATAACCGCAGCCGACGACACAAAGACGAGACGCTTCACTCCCGCTCCGAGAGAAGCCTCCAATAGGTTTTTGGTCCCGGTCACATTTACCCTGTAAGGAATACTCTTGTCTCTTGACCACGGTTTGGCATAGGCTGCAAGATGAAAAACAGTATCGCATCCGGTCAATCCCTGTTTAAGGGCAGAAATATCATCAAGATCACCTGTTACAGCCGTGGCCCCTGACAGGTGTGCGAGCGAAGAGAATTTTCCCCGGGAGCGGACGAGACAACTGATCCTGTCACCTTCGGCAGTGAGGCGCTCAGCCAGCTTCAAGCCGATAAACCCGTTGGCACCTGTCAGAAAACAGTTCATGGAGTATCAAATACTCCATAAAAGTAAAAAAATTTAGATTACCTCACTGTTAATGCTATTCATCAGCATAGAGCCCCTCTCTTGAAAGCAGGTGGTCAAGGTTGGCAAGCCCGTACACAAGCACAGCTGTCACCACGGAAGTATGCTCCTGGTATTCGGCAATGCTCTTGTCATAGGTGTCACGCTCCGTGTGCCATATCTCTCCGTAATTGAAGTTATAGCCCTTTGTGTCCGGCTCATCGAACCGCAGGGCAGGCACACCGTTGATGGCGAAGTAGGCATGGTCTGAACCCCCTGCAGATTTGGGCCGTGGCCGCGGCTCTTCAGTGCGCTTCTTCAGTGTAAAGGGGAAATCCGGGTTGATGCTGTTTAGTGATTTGCTCAGTTTTTCGAAGTCATCATACATCGCCTCGGGGACTGTAATACCCATGATAGGTGTCGGACCCCCGTCGCGATTGAAATAGGCTGATATCTTCGGCATTTTGTCGAGGTTACTCTCCACCCAGTGCTTCGAACCCAGCAGCCCGAACTCCTCCCCTGCCCAGAGACATGCGATGATAGTCCGCTCCGGCTTGCCACCGGCCTCCTTTATCAGCCTTACCACTTCCATTGTCGGACTCAACCCTGACCCGTCGTCTACACCTCCGGTAGCCACGTCAAAGGCATCAAGATGACCTCCTAGCATCACGTATTCATTGGGGTATTTGCTGCCTTTTATGATGCCTATTACATTATGGTATTTCACCGGGCCCGGTTTGAAATGGTTCCGGATGTCGAACTCGAGGAGGAAATACTGCCTCTCCCTGGCCATCTCAGCGATGACTTCATACTGATCCTCGTCAAGTTTTATATCGCATACCGTCGGCAGGGTCTCAAAAGTCATTTTATCAATATTCTTCCTGTCGTACAGAGCCCTTATCGGTACCTCCGACGACTGTATCACTCCGAGTATGCCCGCCTCGCACATCTCGCGGTAGAAGAGGGCCGGCTCCTCCTTCAGGGGAAGAGTCTCTTTCGGAGGGTTGCTCCTGTTCATCATATTCTCGCGCATGATCCCGCGGTTGATCTTTGCTATGGAATCATTGTATGCAATGCTCTTTGCCCTGGCTGAGTCGGCGCTCTCCGACCAGTCAATCGGCCATCCGTTATTCTTCCCGCCTATCAGAACCCAGGCCCCGTTGAGGGCTCCTTTCATGCGGTCAAACTCCTCCTTGCTCTTAGGCTCAAGGAGAACATGCCCGCGCTGAACACCCTTTGTGCCTGATGTATATGAGGGAGTTGCAAAATGCAGTATCATACCGTTGTCAGATAGCATCCTGCCGAACCAGGGGCCGCGGTTGAAACCTACCGGCACACTGCCTGCCTCATCCATAATCACCTCCATACCCCACTTCCTGAATTGTGATGCACACCATTCGGCAGCATTCTCATAGGCATCAGATCCTACCAGCCTGCCACCGAACCGGTTGGTAACAATATCGAGGTGGTCCATGGTCTGGTTGTCAGTTGTTCCGATCTCTATAATGCGGTCAATGACC
>CAZFIF010000130.1:0-7025 GCA_964519065.1 uncultured Rikenella sp. | reverse complement strand
TGTGCTGAGCTTCCCCCGGTAATGGTAATAGTCCTGGTTGAGGGATTGTACCCCAGGTCCTGCAGCTCGTTCTCCGGATCAATGTCAACGGTGACGGACTCATTGACCCCGGAGATGGAGAGCTGGTTGCCGTTCAGCGTCAGCTCCTGAAGGAGGGTCTTACCTGCATATAATGCGTAGGGCACTGACATGAATGAGATGGTGCCCATCCTTTTCCATCCGTTGCCAAGGTCGACGTCGACCTGTAGTGAGTGGTTTCCCGTTGACCAGTCGATCTCCTGAAAAGTGCCCCTGAGTGCCTCACCGTCACCGATGATGAGAGAGAAGACACCGTATTGCGATGTGGTGGTATGGTGCAGCTCCTCGTAAACCGTTGTCTCACCGGCAAGGATGTTGAACTTCACATCTATGGACTGGTTTTTTATCTCCCCGCCTGCATCGCGTGCCACGGCCTGGTAGTGTATCCCCGGCGGGACCGTTCCTGGTCCCTGTCCCATGACGCTCCCCGCGCCTCCGGCGAGAAAGAGTACCGCCAGCACCAAAAAACCTATACCTCTTTTCATCTTCATCGTTTTACATCTTTAATATCCTCGCTTCATCTGCATCACCGTCAGATCTCACCACCCTGACGATATATACCCCCTTGGAGTAAGCCTCCATGTCAATAAGCCTCTTGTAGAAGAAGCTGCCTGTGGAGTAAGCACTCCAGGCGTCGACGGAAATGTCGAGCACCTCGCTGTATACGACGGAGCCTGTGATATTGACCACGACAATCTCATAAGACCACGGGAGCGCAGCCCCGGTAAACAGCTCCAGTGTAAGAGTGTTCCTGATGTCATTCTCCTTAGATACCGGGTTGGGATAGAACCTGACCCCGCTCTCTTCCGAGACATCCGGCTTCTGTATTATGCTGGGCTGCTGGAATCCCTGGGTCAGGACGATTTCACCCTCACTGACCAGTTCAACCATTGCTTCTCCGACGGTATGCTGGTAGAAGACGGGGCCGCTGGTGATATAGTCTATGCCGGCACCCGATACGATCACCCTGTGCGACAGCTCCTGCGAGAATGCCGGTGAGCACACAATAGCCACTATCATCGCTGTTAACAACCCCTTCATATCACACACTCATGTACAATTCCTGCCAAAAATAACACTTTTTAAACAGAATCGGTTCCGGCGAAGATCAGTTTCAGGCTTTTGAGCGGCTCAATCAGTCTGAGAGCCAGCGCAAAGGCTAAGCCGGCAACGATCTGCAGGCCGGCAGCTGCCATCCATGGTATACCGGCAAACGCGGCCAGCCGTCCGGCAGCATAGGTAAGCAGCAGCATCAGCACAAAAAGTGCAACCTGTTTAACGGTCTGGCTCACCAAAAGGTTCCTCTCCACCGCCAGGAAAGATGCCAGTGCCACCAGCGACTGAGTGCAGAGTGCAGCCCATGCGGCGCCGGGCGCCTGGAAGCGTGGGATGAGTATCATGTTCAGAGTGATGTTGATAACCATTCCCGAGAGTGTAATCATGCCGAGCCTCTTCATGCGGCCCGCGGCGGTCAGCATAGTGGTGAAGATATATATCAGTCCTACCGGGATCAGCGTCATCATCAGGGGCGCGAAGGCGCTTACGGCACCCCCTGCCGGGGTGGCATAGAGCAGGTCGAGAATCTCTCCGGAGCAGGATGCCAGCGTCACCGCCGCCACTCCCACGGGCACCAGCAGCATACGGCCGGCCATTGATGCCAGAGGCTTGATGTTGCCTCCCGCGGCGAGCTCCCTGGACATGATGGGCAAGAGCAGGCCACCGAACATCACCGGTATCATGGCAAAGGCATCAAAGAGCCTGAAGGCCTGTGCATAGATGCCTGCCTGCAGTGCCCCGTCGGGCAGAAGCCTCTCTATCAGCACCGAGTCGAGGCGCCAGCACACCGTCATGGCAAAGACAACAACTGCATAGGGTAGTCCGGTCATGATGATGTTCTTCAGCACCCTGGCGTCGGGCCTGACACGTGAGACCCCTCCCATTCGTACCACGGTCACCAGCGCCAGACACATGACGATGAAGTATGCTGCCGACTGCGCCCACACAAACCACTCTATCCTGAAGGGGCCGTCGGTCACCCCGCCCCAGAGCAGCACCGAGCATATGATGATCATCACAAGCCTGTCGGCAACCGACAGCAGGCTGTCGAGGAAGAGGTACTGCATGCCGCTTATGTTAGACCGCAGCCAGAGTATCATCGAGGCCATCACCTGGTTGACCATCAGCACCAGGAGCAGTGACAGCTGCCTGCCTGAATAACCCATAGCCAGGGCTATGGTGAGTGTGACGGCAAAATATGCCACCGTAAGCAGCAGCCGCAATAAAAGCACGTTGCCAAAGTAGAGCTTTACCCTTCCGGGATCAGCCGAGACGGCCCTGTTGTTAAAACCCGAAAGACCCATGTCGAGCAGCAGCGTGAAGAGCACCGAGAAGCCAAATAGAGAGAAATAGCTGCCGTATGCTGCCTCACCGACGCTGTTCTGAACAGTACGGTCGATGCCCAGCACCCAGAAGGCCTTGACAAGGATACTTACCGTCAGCAGGAAAACAATATTTACCAGGAATTTTCGCTTCAATGTGCTCTTATGCCCGCTTTAGGAAAATGGATGACAATTTATAAATTAATTGCCACATTTGTAGTTCGGAAAGAGCAAGGGAATGATCATTGCCATCAATGCACGCACGCTTAGGCCGGTTCCGCACGACGGTATCGGGTGGTTTACCTTCGAGGTTGTCCGCGGTATGGTCAGGGACCACCCGGAACACCGCTTTGTGCTCATCGGTGACAGGAGGTATGATGTACGGCCCCTTGAAGGTGACAACGTGGAATATATTACCATCCCGCTGCGCACCATCCACCCGCTGTTGTGGCAGCTCTGGCATGAGCGTCTCCTTCCGGGGATTCTCAGGCGCTGTGGCGCTGATATCTTCATAGCCCCTGACGGGATGATGCCGCTGCGCACTAATGTACCGTGCATCCCTGTGATACACGATCTCAACCATGAGCACCGTCCCGGAGACCTGCCGCGACGTGAACGCAGATACTACAGGCGTTATTTCCCCCGTTTTGCCCGCCGGGCAGCGCGTGTTGCCACCGTCTCCCGCTTTTCGGCTGAGGATATATCTGCCACTTACGGCATAAACCGCGATAAGATAGATGTGGTACCCAATGGGGTGGCTGAGCTCTTTTCTCCCCCGGCGCCCGGTGAGGCTGAGGCAACCCGCAGGGAGTTTGCCGCTGGCAGACCCTACTTCCTGTTTGTGAGCAACTTCTCCCCGAGAAAGAATGTGGAGGCGGTGATCCGTGCATATAATATCTTCAGGAGCCATGGCGGCGGTGATCATCTGCTGCTTCTTGCCGGCAGGAGGCTTTACCTGACGCGTGAGCTCGACAGGGCGCTGGCTTCGTCACCCTACCGCAGCGATGTACGCTTCACCGGTTCTGCAGGGCGCGACGTGCTGCGCAGGCTCTACGGCGCTGCCGAAGCACTGCTGTTTGTACCCTGGCTTGAGGGTTTTGGCATCCCGGTGGTGGAGGCACAGCGGTGCGGCACGCCCTGCATCCTCTCTGACACCACGTCGCTGCCGGAGGTCAGCGGCGGCGCGGCGCTCTGCGTCAGCCCCGCTGACGCAGAAGCCATAGCGGACGCTATGGCACGCCTCATCAATGATGAGGCGCTGCGCCGCCGCCTGACGCAGGACGGGATAGCCAACTCCATGAGATACAGCTGGAATACCGCTGCCACAGAGATGTGGAACAGCATCACCCGCACACTCGATACCCGACCCTGATGCTCAGACCCTTCTTCGGCGACGGCATACGGGAGGCAGGATGCGACGAGGCAGGACGCGGATGCCTGGCAGGACCGGTATATGCGGCAGCAGTGATACTGCCAAAACGATACCGAAACAGGGAGCTTAATGACTCCAAAAAACTGACGGCAAGACAGCGCGAGCGGCTGCGCGATGAAATCACCGCCAGGGCCGTCGCCTGGAACATCGCCTCATGCAGCAACCGGGAGATAGATGCCATGAACATACTGCGCGCCTCGATAACAGCCATGCACAGGGCGATAGCCGGACTGAAGGTCGAGCCTCTGCTTCTGCTTATCGACGGCAACCGATTCTATCTCTACGGTAACATACCTCACCAGACCATAGTGCGCGGCGACGCCACCTACCTGTCCATAGCCGCCGCCTCAGTGCTCGCCAAGACAGAACGCGACAGGCATATGGAGGAGCTGGATGCCCTCTTCCCACAGTACGGGTGGCGCCATAACAGGGGATACCCTACAGCAGACCACCGGCGGGCCATCAGGGAACACGGCATCACACCCTACCATCGCCTCTCGTTTAACCTTACGGACCTGCAGGGAGAATTCTCTTTCTTATAAAATGTTAAAATCATATTTCCCGAAAGTCTATTTTGATATCTTTGGAAATTCGTAAAATCCAGCAACATTATACTCATGAAAAAACTCTTATCCGTTCTTGTAATTCTGATTACACTCTCCGGCTACCAGGCCAGGGCCGATGAAGGCATGTGGCTACTGCCACTACTGGAAAAACTGAACATCGGCACCATGACCGAGATGGGACTGAAGCTGACGGCTGAAGATATCTACAGCGTCAATAATGCCAGTCTGAAAGATGCAATAGTGATCTTTGGCGGCGGATGCACCGCCGAGATAGTCTCTCCCCAGGGCCTGCTGCTCACCAACCACCACTGCGGTTATGGGGCGATACAGAGCCACAGTACCGTGGAACATGATTACCTCAACAACGGTTTCTGGGCCATGTCGCAGGCAGAAGAGCTGTCCAACCCCGGCCTCAGCGTCACCTTCCTGGTGCGCATCGAGGACGTCACTGACCGTGTCCTTGGCGAGGTTACTGACGCGATGACCGAGGCAGAACGCCGCGATGCCGTAAGTAATGTGAGCACCGCCATTGCTGCCGAGAACACAAAAGATAACCACTACAATGCACGCGTGCAGCCTTTTTACAGCGGAAACCAGTATTTCCTGCTTGTATACGAGGTCTTCACCGATGTGAGACTGGTAGGCACCCCCCCGAACTCGATAGGTAAATACGGCCATGACACCGATAACTGGATGTGGCCGCGCCACACGGGCGACTTCAGCGTATTCCGCGTCTATATGGGTCCCGACGGCAAGCCGGCACCCTATTCCGAGGATAATGTACCCCTCAAGCCTAAGCACTACCTTCCCGTCTCCATCAAGAACCTTCAGAAAGAGGATTTCACCATGGTGATGGGCTACCCCGGCGGCACCACGAGGTACATGACCTCCTTCGAGGTGGATGAGGCAATGAACATCACCAACGCCAACAGGATAAAGATACGTGGCATCAGACAGGAGATCATGATGAAGGATATGATGGCTGACCCGAAGGTTAATATTCAGTACGCATCAAAATATTCAGGCTCTTCGAACTACTGGAAATTCTCAATAGGTCAGAATGAAGGACTGGAACGTCTGCGCACCGCTGAAAAGAAAGCTGCATTCCAGAAGGAATTCATGGAGTGGGTCAGAGCCGACCCGGCACGCATCGAGAAGTACGGTGCTGCCCTCACCCTGATTGAGAACGCCATCAAAGGCAGGGCAGAGAAATACAACGCCCAGCAATACCTGGCAGAGACCCTGGGCCGGTCACTGGAGCTGATCAACCTGGCAGGAATGATGACTCCCATGGAAGAGCTGCTAGCAGGTAATGACCAGCAGAAAATAGACGGCATGAAAGACAGGCTGAAGAGATACACTGACAATTTCTACGGCGACTATAACTATCCCACTGACAGGAAGGTCACCAGGGCATTGATCAAACTCTACAGGGAAAATATCGATCCGAAATACTGGCCTGACTTCTACGCCCTCATCGATAAGAAATTTAAAGGCAATATTGACGCCTTTGTTGATAACATCTTTGCCAAATCGATATTTACATCACCGGAGAAACTGGATGCATTTCTCTCCGACCCGAACCTCAAGGTTCTGCAAAAGGACCCGGCATTCGTGGTTGCAAAATCGATCAACGAGGTCCAGTCGAGACTCCGCAAAGAGCTTGAAGGTTACAATGACGACCTGGCAAAGGGACGACGTCTCTATATGGCCGGTGTCATGGAATATCAGCCCGACAGGACCCAGTATCCTGATGCCAACTTCACCATGAGACTCAGCTACGGCAAGGTGCTTGACTACTACCCGTATGATGCTGTTCATTACAACTGGTACACAACGCTCGACGGCGTGGTACAGAAGTACAAGCCGGGCGACTATGAGTTCGACCTGCCCCAGCGCCTTATCGACCTCAACGAGAAAAGGGAGTACGGCAGGTATGCTGCAGAGAAAGGCTATTTGCCGGTCTGTTTTATCACCAACAATGACATCACGGGTGGCAACTCCGGCAGCCCGGTGCTGAACGGCAACGGTGAGCTCATAGGACTTGCCTTCGACGGCAACTGGGAAGCAATGACGGGCGACATCGCCTTCGAACCGGACCTTCAGAGATGCATCTGCGTTGACATTCGCTACGTACTATGGGTAATGGATGTTTACTCCGGTGCAGGCCATCTTCTTGAGGAGATGGATATCAGGCAGTAGAAGCAGGCAATAGCCATTAGGCAGTAGGCAATAGTATCCAACATGAAAGAGGGGTGCCGGAGACGGTACCCTTTCTTTTTTATTCGAAAGTCTTTAGAGTCAAGAGCCAGCAGAGTACAACCTTTGATCCCCGCCGCGGCGTATCCTAAAACCCCCGACTGCTTGCCTACAACTGAAAACACTACTGCCTCTCCCCTGCAGTCCGGCTGCTCGCTAGAATGACCCACCGTGTCATTCATTCACGCTCACCCCTCCATTGCCTACTCCCTGAATTATCTATCTTTGCAAAAATTTTCCCGATGCAGATAAATTTTCTGGAGATAGTAGCTGCCTTCATGGTCCTGTTTGCCATCATTGACATTCCCGGAT
>CAZFIF010000129.1:0-7117 GCA_964519065.1 uncultured Rikenella sp. | reverse complement strand
CAGGGCATTTATCAGCACCTGCCACCATTATCCTCAGACTTTTGAAATCGCCCGGTTCGGATTTTTGGAGATAGCCCCAGTAGAAGCTCGGTGTGCCGACCATTATGGTCGGCTTCTCGTCCCGTGCAATTTTACTTACGGTTTGAAAATCAAGGGGATTGGCATAAGATATCATCGTCATACCGTACCAGAACGGCACCCAGAGATTGACCGTAAGTCCGAATACATGATAGAATACCAGGTTGGCGAGGAGAATATCATCCTCACGCAACTTTTCGTATTCACCAAAGCTTTCAATGTTGGATGATATATTGCGGTGACTGAGCTGCACTGCCTTCGGGTCTTTCTCACTGCCACTTGTAAAGAGTATGACCGCGGTGTCCTGTTCGTCACCCTTGTGAATGCTGTTCAGTAACATGCCCAGGGGCATTTTAGTCTTCAGGGCTGCTTTCAGCTTATCTCCCGTCGTGACACTCTCCATCAGATCTTCAATCAGCACCATTCCTTCAATGAGGGGACAGTTGATCTTTTCCAGAAGCGCTTTTGAGGTTATAATAGTTTTGAATTTGCATTTCTTCTGGGCATACCGGGCATTTGACTCAGCGCCAGTTGAATAATTGATCATCACGGGAATCCGCCCGCTCATCAGCGCGCCTACTGTTGCAAGTGCACAGCCCGCAGAAGTGGGAATCATAATACCAATAAAGCCCGGGTCATATTTCCGGAACTTCGAACTCAGTATCAGCGCCCCGATCAGGGCCCTGGAGTAGGTGACACTTTTGCCGGTAGACTTGTCTTTTATTGCAAGCTTGCTGGCATTCTTTTTTGCCATCCGGACAAACTGCTGGTGGAGTAACATGGAGTTTCTGTTTTAGTTAAACCTTCTATTTCAGGGGAGCCAATTTAAATATTTATCCGGTACGGCAATCATGCAGTTAATTGTTTTTTTAATATTTGGTCGAAAAAATATTTTTTTATTCGAACAGTTATGTGTCTCTTATTTATTTGCTTAGTAAATATGCAGGGGTATCCGTACGAATTAAATTATTACTGTTCGAAAATAACGACAATTAACATTGACTTCATATTTTTTCCTGCTGCCGGAAAAAAGGAGGGTGTCCCTTTAATAAACCGGGACACCCTCTGATGTAAAGTCAATCGGCCTCAGCCGCTAATATGGCGGAAGGTTCAGCGGAAGGACCGCATCAAGGTACCACACTGTACCCCGCTTTGACTCAGGCACCCAGAATATGGGTGATGTGTAGTTGTCTTCATCCTGAACAGCCTTGAAATTCTCGCCGTTGAGCTGCAGCTCTGACGAGGGGTAACGCAGACGTTCAGGACATGGTTTCATCAGCTCACCTCTGAGGACGAAGGGCTCGAGCAGAGGATGGCGTGTGCGTCTCAGCTCAGCCCAGAGATCATACTGGTCAGTGATATTAACGTGTATATATTTCTGCTGCATGATGATCTCCATCTTATCCTCCTCTCCCACCGCGGCGGTAAAGTCATCGGCTATTTTGGCGGCATATGTGGTGATGTCAGCTACTGACTTGACCGGGTGAAGGGCGGCGACATCCGTTCTGTAGCTGCTCATCCCGTTGAGCATGTACCACCAGTTGCATGAATTAACCACTGCATCATTCATATGCCCGGCCGCGCTTTTACCAGTACTTCCGTAGTTCTTGAGGGCTATCTCTGCAAGCAGCAGGTCAACATAGGCTCTTGTCATCATTATTGCAGGATACTTCTCATAGTTCATGAAGTAGGTTGCAAAGTTGTACATGGAGACTGAGTTCTGCGCTAATGAACTTTCAAGGTTGTCCCCATAGGCGTAGTACCTGTGGCCGGCGTTGTAGAATGGCGTCTGCTCATCGGAGTCCATCGAAACACCAATATAATCCTGGTTGTTGTTCCATTTTGTGGGCAGCGCTATGACGGGCAGCCTGGGGTCATCAATGCCGGGCTCATAAGTGTTTGTCCCATGATTCATTCTCCTCAGTATCACGTTGGGGACGAAGTTGGCGTATGTCCTTTCGTACATACCGCGTATGATAGTACCACCTCCCGATGGGTATTCATAGCTGTAGGGACCAAAATAGAGGTCCCCCTGTGGCAGGTTGGTAAGTGCGCTGGCCATAAGCGGAACGGCCGTGGCCTGATCTACTCCGGCAAGCTTTACGCCATACTGAAGTCTCAGGGCATTGATGAACTGAACCCATTTGGCTATGTCTCCCTTGAGGGCCACATCCTGCACTGCAAAGAAGGCCTTGTTATCAGCATTCATCTTGTTATAAGCGGCAGTGAGACCTTCGGAAATTTCCTTGAAATCGGTCAGGATTGATATGTAGATCTCCTTTGGGTCATCATACTTGGGATACAGTTTGCCCACGTTGCCCTGCAGTGCCTCTGAATAGGGTATGCTGTTGAAGAAATCGACACTCCTTAATGCCAGCATATCCTTAAAGACTGTGGCCAGCATATAGTATGCCTCCACCTGGTCTTTCTCAGCATCTGACATTGCGTCAATCTTTTCCTTCATCAGGGCCCACTCCTTCACCTTGGTGTAGTGATACCCGAATGAATTTACCACTGCGCTGGGGTCAAACCCGTTGACGCCGGTTGTGACATCAGCATAGTCAACATAATAGGGATAATACCTGTCAGTAATGTACCTGTGTGC
Organism: uncultured Rikenella sp.; assembly: GCA_964519065.1. Classification (GTDB taxonomy): domain Bacteria; phylum Bacteroidota; class Bacteroidia; order Bacteroidales; family VadinHA17; genus SR-FBR-E99. The sequence continues at coordinate 4,434 of CAZFIF010000129.1, read as the reverse complement.
TATCTGTGCATAGGCCGGGATTCCCCATCCGCTGTTCTGCCACCAGTACTCGCCATAATCCTTGACAAAGAGCTGCCACTGGTACAGCATGCCTGAGAACATGCCGGCTACAGATTTCTCTTCCGGCGGGTTCACCGTCTCCGGATTCTTGTATGCATCCTCCAATACATCCTGGCACGATGTGAGCGCCATTGCAAAGAGGGTAATAACTATCAATAACTTTTTCATATGATTCATCTCTTGGTTGTTTAGAAACTGACATCAATTTTGAATCCATAGCTGCGAAGCTGGGGAAGTGGAGTATACTCAACAAACTGGTCGTTGCCCAGCAGTGATTCGGGATCAATATTGGGCATCGTCTTATAGAGGTAGAAGAGGTTCCTGGCTACAAGTGACAGTGTCACCTTCTGCAGCTTGAGCTTATTGGATAACTCCTGCGGAATGGTATACATAATGGCAGCTTCGCGGAACTTTATATAGTCGTTCTTGTATAGCTTGTCAGGAGCAAACCATTCATTCATATCCTGGATGTATGTGGTCCAGTACTCAAATGCCGAGACAATGATGTCATTATCTGCATAGACCCCGTCAGATACTTCCTTGACACCCTCCAGTACCAGTCCGTCATGATAGACCATGCCGTCACGTGCTGCAGCCGGAGCTGCCTGGTTATGCTGCCATGCAATCCTGTTGCCGGTGGCATCATCTACATAGTATGCCATCCCGCCGTGCTCTTCGTTTCTGTACTTGAGCGACTCGACATTCTGTCCGTTACCGAGCAGGTAGTAATTTGTATGCGACAGGAAGGTGCCGCCAAACTTATAGTCAAATCCCAGATGAAGGCTTACCTTTCCGTAATAGAGATCGGTTGTGAAGCCGCCAATGAAATTGGGATTGATATTTGCTGCAGTAACGAATTTCGAGTTGTCACGCACGTATAACCCTGAGCTGTTTACTACCTTGTTGCCCTGCGGGTCACGCAGATAATCGTACATCTGCACGTCACCTATCGGTTTTCCCTCTATAGCCATGATTGAATAGCTGTTGGAGCCGGCTATGCGGTACTCCGTCATGCCCGGGTAGAGCTTGATTACCTTAGTACGCTGGTTTGCGGTGGTGAAGGTTACATCCCATGTAAGTTTGGGAGTTCTGATCGGGGTATACTTCAGCAACAGCTCATAACCCCAGTTCTTGACATCGCCAGCGTTGATCTTGATTGTACTGAACCCACTGGCCGGAGTAATGCCAAGACCCATGATCTGGTCGTAAGTGTGAGAGGTATAGTAAGAGAACTCAGCCACAAGAGGCTTTTCCACAAACCACCTGGTATCGAACCCGATCTCAAATTCGCGCTTGCGCTCGTTCTTGATGTCACTGGTAAACAGGGCACTCGGACCATAAACGGTGATGGCACTGGTACGTTCAACCATTCCAACACCAAAATCCCTGTTGGTCCAGTATGGTGTAGGCGCTGCACGGCCCACATCGGCAAACGACATTCTCAGCTTTCCGTAAGTGAGCTGCGGAATGGTGAAGGTAGAACTGAAATTCCATGTCGCTGAGATGCCTGGATAGAAGTATGAGTTGTTGGCAGGGGGCAGCAGAGATGACCAGTCGTTCCTTGCTGTCAGCTCTATATAATATGTATTCTCCCAACCGAATGATGCCTGTCCGAGGACACTGTAGTTTGTGTATGAGCTCCTGTTGTGCGACCGTGCCTGGCCGAAGCTGCCGGTGGTGGTCTTGGATCCGTTGAGCGAATACCAGCCGTCAAACTGCAGGCCGCCAACAGTACTTACACCTATGTTACTCTCAGTGAAACGGGTGAATTCCGGACCGGCAAACACTACCACATCAAGCCTGTCGTCAAAGAACTTGTCGGTAAATGTAAGGAAGGCATTGTAGTTCTGGTTAAGTACGTTTCTCCTGCTGAACTCGTATTTGCCCCCTTCCACTGAAGGCATGACCCGGATCACCTTATCCATCGTGGTAAAGTCCCAGTCAGTGAAGTCAGTACCGGCATTTGCGGTCAGGGAGAGCCATGGTGTAAAACTGAGATTCATCTTGATGGCCCCGGTAACGTGGAGCTTGTCATCAATATCCCTGTTCTCAAGCTGGTCCCAGAGCATATTCATGTATCCGTATTGGTCAAATGATGCGGGAAAACCGTAATCGTCAAGGACGGCTTTCTGACCGAACTTATCCTTGTAAAGGTACTTAAGACCCTGATAGTCAAGGTCACGGTTAAAGCCGTAGGATACCAGCCTGAACATATTCTGGTACCGGTTCTGAGTCTGCACCTTGTGGATATTGGTATAAACCTCGAACCTGGCCAGCTCGGAAGCATTTATCTGGCCGCTGAAGCTGACCGATTTGGTTTTCTGGTAGAAGTTCTCAACCATGCCCTTGTAGTCCCTGGTGGTGAAGGCAAGGCGCATGGCCCCCTTTTCATTTGCACCCGCGATGGCTGCTGTGAGGCTGTTAGTGTTGGTCTGGCGGAACATATTTATCCAGTTGTCCGGATATGCCTTGTAGGTAGTCATGGTACTGTCATAGTTCATGATCGGCGAGCCATCGAAAGCCGGACCGAACTGGTACCTGCTGTTGTTCATTACCCTGACCGTCTGTCCGAGTTTGTTGGTGCCATAGATGGTGTCGTAGATTGATGTACCTGACCCGAACTCATTCTGCCACTCGATCGTATTCACCGGCTGCTCAAATGTATTCTGGTAGGTCAGCGTCACACCAAGCCCCCGGGTAGCCTGACCTTTCTTTGTTGTTATCATTACAACACCATTACCTGCACGGCTGCCGTAAAGAACCGTAGCCTTGGCGCCCTTGAGAATCTCTATTGACTCGATATCTTCACTGTTGATATCATTAATACCTGTACCGTAGTCGGGCGAGTTGAGAGGGTCATAACCCCTGTTGGCCATGTTCGAGTTCTCGTCAAAGATGGGCACACCATCAACAACAAACAGCGGCCGCGTCTTGGTGCTTACATCGAGACCTGCCGAGCCGCGGATCTTGATGTTAACCCCGCCGGTGGGTCCTGCCGTGCCTAACTGTATTCCCACGCCGGCAGCCTTGCCGTAAAGTGATGCGAGAGCATTCTGAGGTGTACCTGCAACAGTAATTTCTGCCGCCTTGATGGAACTCACGGAATAACCCAAGGCCTTCTTGTCGCGCTTGATACCCAGAGCGGTAACAACAACATCCTCTATCATTTCCGTGCCTGGTGCCAACGCCACATCAACTGTGGTGCGGGTCCCGATGGTCACTTCCTGGTCATTGTAGCCCACCATGGAAAAGACAAGGACGTCTGAACCGGAGGGAACATTAATCCTGTAATTACCATCAATGTCAGTGGAGGTACCCACCGTCAGTCCCTTTACAATGACACTGACACCGGGGAGCCCGGTGCCGTCATTGGCATCGGTGACCTTCCCGGAAACGGTCTTCTGTGCCAACGCTGCCTGAAATCCGCATAGCAGCATTGCCACCATAATCATAATTAGATTTTTCATAAGCTGGTTTTAGATTGGTTAACTGAATAGAATCTTTGGATGATCTGACAACACCCCTTGCCGAAGCCAGGGGATAGCTGATCTACGGAGAAAAAAGGGAGGGATTTTTCATGGTTTTCTGAGTTGGTTGGGTTAGTGCAATGTAATGAAAAATAATATACAAATCAATATCGCAATCGTTTTCCCTTTAGTGTACAGACTGGAATTAAGATTCAAATGTACAAATTTAAATTTTCGATAAACAATAACTTATGTCATATTTAAAACATATATAAGGATGAATTCTGTTTCCAGCTTAGAGATTGGCATTTTAATGACATCGCTGCATAGTTCTGATAAAAAATTGTAAAAAATCATAGATTCTTTGAATCCGGAAGTTAGACCTGCCGTCCTCACTGAAACTAAGTGACACCAGTATATATCTATCAACCATCAGATAATCAGGCTGGCAGTAAGTGTGAAAACAAGTCCGCATACTGCAATAATTGTCTCCATCACCGTCCACTACTGAAGGGTCTTCTTTTCATACATGCCGATACTTTTACTTGCCAGTCAAAACACGCTGTCATTGACGTGGGAAGCTATGGATGAGACTTTTATGAGTCTACTGATTGTTAATTAACCATTTCAGGAATAAATGGTTAATAATAGAAACTAATTTAGTTCTGAGACTTTCTCTTTGTCACAATGTAAAATTCAGGTAGAAGCAAGTCAGAATAGCTTCCAAGAGAAGACCAATCACAAGTCGGTGCTGAACTGCCCGGGCATCCCCGGAAGCTCATCAACTGTAAGATTGATATTTTCCTGCAACGGCTTCATCCGCTTCAGTCCTTTATGCATCTGACTGAAAGGGCATCAGGTTCAAAATTACATGTGCCGGCGCCTAGTGCATATGAGGATCTGTAGA
>CAZFIF010000128.1:0-7221 GCA_964519065.1 uncultured Rikenella sp. | reverse complement strand
CACTCCTGCTTATACTTGTTGAGATCTTTTCTCCTGCTGTTGATGACACCCTTGCTGTCAACCATGATCAGATTCTCCTTCCTGACCCCAAGTGCCACATAGAGACGTGAACAAGAGTTGGCAGCAGCACCGGCACCACAGACAACCACCTTGAGATCCCGGATGTCCTTGCCGTTGATATCCAGCGCATTGAGCAGTCCCGCCGCTGAAATGATAGCAGTACCGTGCTGATCATCATGAAAAACGGGAATGTCAAGCATCGCCTTCAGCCGGGTCTCCACCTCAAAGCATTCGGGAGCCTTGATATCTTCGAGATTGATGCCTCCGAAAGTGGGGGCTATCTTCGCACATATCTCGATAAGCTTTTCGGGGTCCTTCTCATCAACTTCAATATCAAATACGTCTACATCGGCAAATACCTTGAAGAGCAGTCCCTTGCCCTCCATCACAGGCTTACCGGCAAGAGCCCCGATGTCACCGAGCCCGAGAACGGCTGTGCCATTGGATATGACAGCCACAAGATTGGCCTTGGCCGTATAGAGGTAGGCATCATCCGGATTCTTTTCAATCTCAAGGCATGGGTAGGCAACACCCGGTGTGTAGGCCAGGCTTAGATCAGATTGTGTACAGTACGGCTTGGTGGGTATCACCTCCACCTTGCCCTTGCGTCCACTGCTGTGATATAGCAGCGCATCCTCCTTTGTGGCTTTTGGCATAGCAGAAAAATTTTTGATTATGAACGGATAGGAAATGAGATTAACATCACGAATTTAACATAATTCCCCGATTGCTCCTATTTTTTGAAAATAATAAACTCAATTCCCTTTGCGCTCTTTGGAAAAATAGATATTTTCAACGCTTTAAACAGGACCTGACCAGATTCATGCCATGAACCCTCTGCTACAGAACATTGCCATCGGTGTTGATATAGGCGGCAGTCATATCACCGCTGTTGCCGTTGATATGGAGAAACACCGGATTATTGACGCCTCTCGCTCCTCAAGCCCCGTTGATAACAAGGCTGAGGCCGATGAGATACTGAAGGTATGGAACGATACCCTGCGCAAGGTGCTGAAGGGCATACAAATATTCAACCTCCGCGGTATAGGCTTTGCCATGCCGGGACCGTTTGACTATGTTAACGGCATCTGCCTCATCAGAGGTGTGCCCAAATATGAAAAGCTCTATGGTATTAACGTGGGAAAAGCAGTCTCCTCAGCACTGGGACTGCCCTGCGACTGCCGCGTGCGCTTCATGAATGATGCCAGCTCCTTTGCCGTGGGCGAGGCCTGGGCCGGCAAAGCTGCAGGCTTCTCCAGGATGATGGCAATAACACTCGGTACGGGATTCGGTTCTGCCTTCCTCAGTGACCGCATACCTGTCGTTGAGGGAGAGACAGTCCCGAAAATGGGATGCGTATACCATCTTCCCTTTGGTAACGGTATAGCCGACGATTACTTTTCAACGCGTTGGTTTACAGCAAGATATAAAGAGGCCACGGGCCTTGTCGCAGAAGGTGTGAAGGAGATAGCCTCGGCAGCGGAGAGTAAGCCCGCTCTCCGCGATATCTTCAGTGAGTTCGGCACAAACCTGGGAGCCTTCCTTGCACCCTGGCTGAAACGGTTTGAGGCAGAGATACTTGTAGCTGGAGGCAATATTTCACACGCATGGGAGCTCTTCGGAGAAACCTTCGACAGCGAACTGCAGAAGGCAGGATGCAACACCAGGGTGGCCATCTCGGAACTGAAGGAGGATGCCGCACTGCTCGGCAGCGCCTATCTTCATGATGAGAAATTCTGGAAGGCCGTACAGCCTGCTCTCCGTTTAATGTAATACTGAACAACCCAAAAATAATGAATGAGAAAAAAATCGAGATGAGACTGGTGGTGCCGGTGCTCCTCTCTTTCTTTGTTATGAGCTTTGTCGACCTTGTAGGTATCGGCAAGGACCGCGTCGCCGGTGATCTCGGATTGAGCGACTTCATCCTGGGTCTTATACCGTTCGCAGCCTTCATCTGGTTCTTCATCCTGTCGGTTCCGGTGGGTATCCTGCAGGACAGGGTAGGCAAGAAGACCATGCTCAATGTCGGCATGGGAGTGACAGGAGTGGGGCTGCTGATACCCTTCTTCTTCTACAACTTTGCGACGGTGATTGCCGGGTTTGCACTGCTCGGTATTGGAAACACCATCGTTCAGGTCTCCGCCAACCCACTGCTTGTTGATGTGGTGCCGGGCAGAAGAGCCTCCAGCTTCCTCAGCTTCTCACAATTCGTAAAGGCCATCGGCTCAATGATAGCCGCTCCGCTGGCAGCCCTCCTCTTCAGCCGTTTCGGCGACTGGAAGCTCCTCTTCCTGGTCTATGGTATTATCTCTTTCCTGAGCGTGCTCTGGCTGAGCAGCGTGAAGATTGAAGAGACTGCCTCAACAGGAGAGAAAGCTTCAATGGCCTCTGCATTCAAACTGCTGGGCAACTCATATATTCTGATGATGGTCCTCTCCATCTTCCTGGTGGTGGGTATCGATGTCGGGTTCAACTACTTCTCCGGTAAGTATCTCACAACCCGGTTTGGCATTGAGGAGGTGACAGCACAGTCAGGCCGGAGTATCTACTTCCTGGGACGTATGCTGGGCACCTTTGCCGGTGCACTGATACTTACAAAGATGAAGGGCACCAGAGGTCTCCTCTACAGTTCTCTCCTCTCAATAGTATCCATATTTCTCATACTGGTTATCCCTTCAAAGGTCGCTGCCTGGGCGCTGGTGTTTATCATCGGCCTCGGCGTGGCAAATATCTTCCCCCTGGTCTTCTCACTTACGGTTCAGAAATACCCGGAGAGAAGCAATGAGATATCGGGGCTGATGATGATGGCCATCTCGGGTGGTGCTCTCATACCACCTGTAATGGGCCTGGTAAGTGACCTGATGGGCGTGGTTCCCGGAATGGGGGTGTTGCTGCTCTGTGCCGCTTACCTGCTGGCAGTGTCATGGATAATCATCAGGAAGAAACTGGTAAACATCTGATAATCCGTTTAAACGGATGCCTCCACAACCCTGCCACGCTGAGCTGGCCACAAAAGATATCAAACTTGCATGAGCAGCAACCCACAGAAGGAATTGATTATTTTATTTTATGTAAGTTCCATTAGACCAATATAAAAAAACAAATATCCAATGAAAAAGCTTCTGATTGCGTTTGTACTCCTGATGCTCTGGTCATGCACCGGGCAGGAGCCGGAACAGCCCAACATCATCTTTATCATGACAGATGACCATGCCTATCAGGCTGTGGGGGCGTATGGCAGTGAGATCAACTCTACACCCAATCTCGACCGTATCGCAGACCAGGGGATTATCTTTCGCAACAGTTTCGTATGCAACTCCATCTGCGCTCCCAGCAGGGCCGCCCTTCTTACCGGCAAACACAGCCATGCCAACGGTCACCTTGACAACAGGCACAGGTTTGACAGCTCCCAGGTGACGTTTCCGAAACTGCTCAGTGCTGCCGGTTACCAGACAGCCCTTATTGGCAAGTGGCATCTCAAAAGCGATCCCACAGGCTTCGACTACTGGAATATATTGCCAGGCCAGGGCAGCTACTACAACCCCGACTTCATTGAGATGGGACGCAGGTACAGGGATACCGGCTATGCTACAACAATAATAACCGACCTGGCAATTGAGTGGCTGAAGAAACGCGATACCTCGCAACCCTTCTGCCTCATGGTTCACCACAAGGCTCCCCACCGCAACTGGATGCCCGACACCGCCGATCTTGACCTCTATGACGGCACCCGGTTTCCTGTCCCCGAAAACTACTTTGACAGCTATGAGGGGAGAGAGGCCGCTGCCGCCCAGGAGATGAGTGTCATCAAGGATATGCGCATGGCCTTTGACCTTAAGATCACTGGTTCGGCAGGCGACTCCGCTCCAGCCCATGAAAAAGATTATATCTCATATATCAATAACCGCCTGACGCCTGAGCAGCGCGATGCATGGCTGAGGGAGTATGACAGCATCAGCAGGGCATTTCTTGCCGATCCTCCGACAGGCGATTCGCTGGCGATATACAAGCTGAACAGGTACCTGACAGACTATCTCCGGACAATAGAGTCGGTAGACCGCAATACCGGCAGGCTGCTCGACTACCTGGAGTCGGAAGGACTGCTGAAAAACACACTCGTGGTCTATACCTCCGACCAGGGATTCTATCTCGGCGAGCACGGCTGGTTTGACAAACGCTTCATGTATGAGGAGTCGTTTCGTACCCCCCTTATGATGCGACTGCCTGATAACTACCCCGCCAGGGGTGATATCACCCAGCTGGTACAGAACATTGACTTCGCACCTACATTCCTTGATATGGCCGGCATCGAACCACCTGAGGACATCCAGGGTGTCTCCCTGGTGCCTTTGCTTAAGGGCTCGAAACCAAAGAGATGGCGTGACGCACTCTATTATCACTATTATGAGTATCCGGCAGAGCATGCTGTGAAGAGACATTATGGCATACGGACCGACAGATACAAACTCATCCATTTTTATTATGACATTGATAAATGGGAGCTTTACGACCTTGTCACCGATCCGCACGAGATGAATAACCTCATTGATGACCCGGAATATGACGCGATAGAGGCGGATCTCAGGCAGCGTCTCGAGGGTCTCAGAAAACTGTACAACGTCCCTGACGAAGGATGATCATGCGCAACAGCCCATTGAAGAGAAGGGAATTCCTACGCCGGGGAGCTGTCGCCGGTGCTGCACTCACCATCCTCCCGCGACATGTTCTTGGTGGTACCGGATTCACCCCTCCCAGCGATCAGCTTACCAAGGGCATCATCGGTGTCGGCGGTATGGGTCTGGGACATTTCGGCTATGAGAACACCCGTCTCCTGGCCGTATGCGATGTTGATGCCCTGCACCTGAAGAGGGCCCTTGACAGGGCAGGCGCGGGGGTGACGGGGTATCACGATTTCCGGGAGCTCATAGCCAGGCCTGATATCGACATCGTACACATAGCCACACCTCCGCACTGGCACGGCATCATCGCAAAGATGGCGGCAGAGGCGGGGAAGGATATATGGTGCGAGAAGCCGATGACCAGGACTATAGGAGAGGGTAAAAGGCTTGTCGAAGCCGTGAAGGCAAACGGCAGGATGTTCAGGCTCAATACCTGGTTCAGGTTCACCGGCCAGTTCTACGGGCTCGGCACCACGGTGCTGCCACTCAAGAAGATCGTCAGCAGCGGCGTGCTCGGATGGCCCCTGAAGGTGACCATCAGCGGCATTACGGGATACAACTGGAAGTTCTACTGGAGCGGCAGGACTGACCTGCTGCCGGAGCCCGTGCCGGCTGACCTCGACTATGACTTCTGGCTCGGGCCCGCTCCCTTCAAACCTTACAATAAACTGAGGGTGCATGAGAATTTCCGGGGATACTGGGATTACGACGGGGGAGGCCTGGGAGATATGGGACAGCATTACATTGACCCGGTGCAGTATCTTCTTGACAAGGATGACACCAGCCCCGTATCGGTGGAGATAGATGCTCCCCAGCAGCACTATGATGCCGTTGGATCGTGGAGGAGGATAACCTATACCTATGATGATGGCTGCCAGATCATACTTGACGGTGAGAACCGCGATAAGGATGCTGCCTATATTGAGGGCCCCGCAGGCAAAATATACAAGGGGTTTGTCTCCGACATACCGCGTATCGGGGAGCTTGTCAGCAGCCTGCCGGATCCTGAACCTCAGATAACCAGGTTCTCTGAATCGGTGAGAACCCGCAGGCCTTTTGCACTCAACGAGGAAAACGGTCACAGGTCATGCACCATAGTCAACATGGGCGTGGTGGCGTTGCGGCTGGGAAGAGACCTCAGGTTTGATCCGGTGTCGCAGAGATTTATTGATGATGAGGCTGCCAACTCCCTTATCGATCAGCCGATGAGAGGTGCATGGCACATGTAGACAACCTGAATGGAAAAGTGATGAAAGGCTTTAGAATAATCCCGGTGTTAATTGCAGCCATGCTGCTGCAGTTTAACCTCCATGGTCAGGATGCGGGCAGCGTGGCTGCCAGGCTTGACATCCTGCTTGCCGGTCTGCCAGCCGACAATACTGAACTGACCGCCGGCATTATGGAGGAGATCTTCTCGCTGGGTGATGAGGCAACTGCCATGCTGTGCAGCCGGATAGTCCCTGCCGGTACCGGTGATGACCTCAGGGCACGCTACGCCGTCGCTTCCCTCACAGCCACCCTCTCTGCCGACAGCGATGAGAGCAGGAAGAGAGCCTGGGAGCGTCAGGTTATCAGGTTCATGAGACTCTCTTCAGACAGGGAGGTGACAGCCTTCTTTATGAAGCAGTTGAATCTCATCGGGGCAGCTGATGCAGTGCAGGCGGTGGCTGATTATGCTGTCACCCCCGGCATCTGTGAAGATGCAGTCATGGTATTGCAGGCTGTTGATGCTCCTGCATCTGCAACAATGCTATCCGAAGTTCTCGCCTCAGACCCATGTCCGTGCGCGGCCCAGGTGATGGTGGCACTGGCAGAGAAGGAGTATGGAGGAGCCATCGGGAGCTATACCGAGTGGAGCATTAAGGGGAGCAGCAGTGAACGTGCCGCGGCTCTCTATGCCCTGGCGGCCACAGGCAGTCCCGCCGCGCGGCAGCCGCTGCTGCGTGCTGCCGGGGAGGCCTCCTTCCGTTGGGAATCGTCAGGAGCAGTAAATGCCCTGCTACTCTATGCAAAGAAGGTCGGGCTGGAAGGTAACAAAAAGGAGATGAAGAAGATCACCGGGATGGTCATCGCCTCTGCCGGGGGTGCTGATGCAGCAACCCGGCAAATTGCAGCCATGAGTGTTATGACGGAGGTTATGGGTGACGGCGCAGTGAATATGCTTGTTAAAGCTGCCGGCGATCCTGATCCTGTGGTGCGCGGAGCAGCACGGAACCTTTTAGCGTCACTGCCGGGAGGCACGGTGACAAAAAAGCTTGTCAGGAGTTATAAGAGATATGACCGCAGTGTAAAACCCGAAGTGCTGTTCCTGCTGGGTGAACGCGGTGATGACCTTGCCCTGCCTCTGATAATGAAGGCAATCAATGACCCTGCACCTGAGATAGCGGCAGAAGCCCTCACCGCCCTGGCCAGACTCAGGGGAAGAGAGGCAACGGGAACGCTCCTGGAATGGATCATGAAGAACGACAGCGAAGAGGGTCAC
>CAZFIF010000127.1:0-7362 GCA_964519065.1 uncultured Rikenella sp. | reverse complement strand
TAATGAGGTTGTTCTTGGCATGCGAGATACGTGCGGCAACGGAGGCAGGCTTGTAAAGCGAATCGTCGAGACCCATCTCCCTGATGATCGTGCGTATCAGGCTCCGGGTGTTGTCCTGATCGTAGATGGTGAAGTTGCTCTTGTAGCCCAGGTAATGGCCGTCATGTCTCAGAAAGCGGGCGAAGATGGAGTGAAAGGTACCCATCCAGAGATTCCGCGCTGTCTCTGCCCCCACGATAGTGCTTATGCGCTCCTTCATCTCCCCGGCAGCCTTGTTGGTGAAGGTCAGTGCCAGGATCCTGTGGGCTGGCACACCCTTCTGTATCAGGTGTGCCACACGGTAGGTCAGCACCCTGGTCTTGCCTGATCCGGCACCGGCAATGACCATCGCCGGTCCTTCGGTGTTGACAACGGCCGACTGCTGTGCCTCGTTAAGCTCTTTGAGGTAGTCGCGAAACATCAATGAGAATGCAGAAATTATTGCCCCAAAGAACGGCATTTTTTTATTAGGTTTGCATATCATTTTCACCCGTTTATCCGTTTAGAAGGTGTGTCAAGGTACCTGGTCCTCATAATCATAATGTTACCGCTTGCACTGCAGGCGCAGATCACTGCCCCTGAAAGCCGGACCGTGCGTATGACCGACTATCCGGTCACTGCACGGCATGACCCGGTGTTCATCTTCTGCGACTCCGGCGGGACATCCACAGGTACACTCGTTGCAGCCAGTCCCGGTGGGACGGCACCCTTCACATTTGTCTGGACAAGGTACGACCAGGCAGGGGGAGGATTTTCCATACCGGTGAAGACGGAGACAGGGACAACCTCAACAGCCACAGGCCTGACCGAGGGAGGATACCGGGTCAGCATCAGCAACGGAGGAGGGTACTCCACCCAGCTCTTTGCCTGGGTCAGCATTGACAGACCTGTGGCACAGGCTGAACTGCTGGCTTTTACATGCGATTATGTGGCACTGAACGGTACCGCTGCCGTCGATCAGTTCAACTATTATGACCCTTCAACCGGCGCATCGCGTACTCTTCCCAACGGCATCAGACACCTCTGGTCGTCAACACCCTCATCAGCAATACCGTATCCTGACCTGGAGATTGATCCCATAACCTTCTCCCCTCCACTTGAGGATGTCAGGTATATGCTCGAGGTCACCGACAGCTTCGGATGTTCAACATCATCATGGTTCGACTATGAGTCGATCCATGTCAGGGCCGACTTTTCCGCCGAGCCGACAGAGGGCGAGGCTCCCCTGGAGATCACCTTTACTGACAATTCTGTCAGGGGATACAACTATCTCTGGAAGTTTGGCGATGACTCAGTCTCAAACCTCACAGACCCGGGCACTCACACCTACTATATCCCGGGAGAGTACAAGGCTACACTGATAATCGAGAGCGAGCTCACATGCAGTGACTCGGCCATCGTGGAGATCACGGTCCTGCCCTCCTCATTGCAGATCCCCAACGTATTCACCCCGAATGAAGACGGCATCAACGACTACTTCGTTCCCGACAAGAAGTCACTGAAATTCCTTGATCTGCAGGTGTTCGCCAAGAGCGGTCACAGGGTCTGTCATTACCGCGGCAACGGCGAGGACCTTCGGGACTGGCAGGGATGGGACGGCAGGATCAATAACTCCGAACGCCTCGCCACACCCGGCGCCTACTTCTACGTCATCAGAGCCGTAGGCTATGATGAGGTGGAGTACGAGGGCAGGGAATACCGCGGCACGGTCTATCTCTACAGGTAAATTTGCGATTTACGATTTACGATTGTCGATTTTATCAAAATTCTCAAAATCGAAAATCGAATGCCGCACATCATCAATCAAAAATCCCACTACTGCCCACTGCCTTCTCCCTATTGCCTGACAAGCCATTCACCGGCATTTTTCCGCTTCCTGCAGGTATTTATTATTTATTTAACGAAAAAAACTTGCAAAACCGGAAAAGTTTTCTGATTATTGCACCCGATTTCCGTCAAGTCAATGAATCAGACAGAAGAATACGAATTAAGAATCATCACGGGTGCGGCAGAACTGTTTCGCCAGTTCGGGATCAGGGCTGTGACTATGGATATGATAGCCAGCCACCTGGGTATGTCAAAGAGGACCATCTACGAACGGTTCCGCGACAAGGATGACCTTCTCTTTGCCGTAATGGACGCGATGATCGGAAAGAGAAGAGAGAAGACCGATGCAATCCTGAATTCTACGCCCGACGTGATATCGGCAATTTTTTCGATGATACAGACCGGCGCGGATCATGCAGCCATGATGAACCCGCTGATTCGGTCAGACATTAATAAGTATCACAGCAAAGTACTGCGACGGTTGAGGGAAAAATGTGAGAATCCTGATCACGAGGATGCGATGAAGATACTGGAGACAGGGATAAGGCAGTCAGTATTCAGGGACGACCTGAATCTGGCCATACTGAGCCGTGCGTTCAGTGCCCTTGCAGCCATGATCGGGGATGAGATACTCTTTCCGCCGGAGAAGTTCCTCCAGCGTGACCTGGTCAGGAATGTCATGCTCAACTTCCTGCGCGGCATTTCGACCAAAAAAGGTATTGAACTCATTGATTCCATGGAACATGAGTTATGATGATAAAAGTACAAAATCTAAACTGGAGCCATAATAATTGAATGTACAGGAACTCAGATATAAAATAATTAGAAACCTCATGAAAGTTCCATACGACCAACAAAATAAAAATTGAATAATCTGATGAAAAGAAAATTAATCACAACTGTTTGCCTGATAATACTTGCCGGTGCCGTCAGCATGACGGCGCAGGATGTGCCGGCATCCCTTTCGCTTACAGTAGGTCAGGCGGTGGAGTATGCCCTTGATCATAACCGCAGTGTTGTGTCGGCTCGTTATGACCTGATGGCATCGGATAAAAGTTACCTTGAGGCTGTCTCGGCAGGACTGCCCTCAGTAAGCGGCAGTATAGGCCTCAATGACAACCTGAAGCTGATGACCACCCTCCTTCCCGGAGAGATTATCGGTCAGCCAGGAGAGAAGGTGCCTGTCACATTCGGATCGCAGTTTAACGCCTCCTTCGGGGTGACAGCCTCGACGGCCATCTTCAACGCTCCCTGGATCATAGGGATTAAAACCGCCAAACTGGCAACCGATCTTGCGGAAAAAGGGTTGGAGCAGACCGAGACCAATACCAGTGAAAGCGTCATGACAGTCTATTACCTGATCCTGGTCTCGCAGGAGACCCTGAAGGTCATTGAAGCCAACCTTGATAACCTCAATGAGATACTGGTCTCCACGAAAGCCATGTACAGCGTGGGTATGGCCGAAGCCACCGACGTTGACCAGATGCAGTCCACCGTCTCAAACCTGATCAATACAAAGGCATCGATGCAGCGTGCCCTCGAGGTCAACTACAATCTCATGCGGTTCATGCTGGGTGTCCCCAGGGAGACGGAGGTGAACCTCACCGAGACACTTGACAGCATCATCGAAGAGATAAATGTTCAGCAGTTGCTCGGGCAGGATTTCTCCATCGAGGATAATATCGACTATAAACTTATTGAAGGTCAGGTAAGGATGTCTGAACTCTCGCTCTCCGGAGCAAAAGCTGCTATCCTGCCATCACTGGCCGGATCGGTATACTATAACAAGGGTGGCCAGGGTGACAAACTCAATGACCTACAGTGGTTTCCCAACTCGGTCCTCGGTTTTCAGCTGTCAGTTCCCATCTTTGACAGTGGCGAGAGGTATGCAAAGATCAGCAGGGCGAAGATCAACCTGGAGAAAGCCCACAACACCAGGGCGATGGTGACCGACCAGCTGCTTATGAAGGAGAAGGAGCTCCGTTTCAACCTGCAGAGCGCCTGGGAGCAGTACAGGCTGCAGAAAGAGAACATAGAGATTGCCTCCCGTGTCCTTAAAAGCTTCGGGAACAAATACAACCAGGGGATGGCCTCGAGCCTTGACCTTACCCAGGCAAACAACAATTACCTGACGGCACAGAACAACTATCTCTCTGCCCTTATGAACCTTCTGCAGACCAGGGTAGCTTTCAACAAGCTGATGAATAACCTTTAACGCGTAACAAATCAACAATCATCATACAATGAACCGTAACATTCTTCCAATAATTCTTGCCGGCGCCATGGTTATGGCATCGTGCAACCGGCAGGGTAAGCCTGCCACCGGACAGACCGAAGCAGACAGCGTGGCAGCAGCGATACCCGTCAGGGTCATGCAGGTCACCAAGACCACCATCACGCGGACAGTTGATTATACCGGCACGATTCAGGCCTACGAAGAGGTCAATCTTGCACCCTCAACCCCCGGCCGGGTAGACAAGATCTACGTCGAGGTGGGTGACAGGGTGCAGAAGGGAGAGCAGCTCTTCCTGATGGACCGCACACAGTATTATGCCAATAAGATACAGCTTGCCAACCTTGAGAAGGACCTGGCGCGCCTCGACACTCTCCTGAAGGTGGGAAGCGTAAAAGAGCAGACCTATGATCAGACCAAGGCCCAGTATGAAGTGATGAAGGCCAATGTTGACTTCATGGAGGAGAATACCCTCCTTGAGGCTCCCTTCAGCGGCCTGATTACCGGCAAATACCTGGAAGATGGCGAACTCTATTCGGGTGCCCCGGGCATGTCAGGCAAGTCAGCCGTTGTCACCCTGATGCAGATCAACCCGGTGAAGATCATCGTCAGCATCTCAGAACAGTATTTTCCCCTCATAAAGAACGGGATGAAAGCGCGTATCCTTGCTGATGTCTATCCCGGCAACGAGTTCGAGGGAAGTATCTTCAGGGTCCACCCGACCCTTGACGCCATGACACGTACTTTCAAGGCCGAGATCCGCATATCCAATAACAGGGAGATCCTGCGACCGGGCATGTTTGCCAGGGTATATCTTGATCTGGGAGAGGAAGAGACCTTCGTGGTTCCGGCCAGCTCCGTCATGATGCAGGAAGGCACCAATGACAGGTATATCTTTGTTGTCGAAAACGGGGTAGCGTCAAGACGACTGATCAAGCTGGGCCAGAGATTTGATGACAGGTTCCAGGTTGCCGGCGGTGACCTGGAGGTGGGAGAGAGCCTGGTCATTGACGGCCAGGCACGCCTCTCCAGTGGCCAGAAGGTAGAGATTGTAAACTGATGACTAATAAGAGATAATCATAACTATGAGTATATATGCAAGTGCAGTAAAGAAGCCTGTCACTACTATTCTGATCTTCGTAATTACGGTGGTCATCGGGCTTTACTCCCTGACGCAGTTGCCAATTGACCTCTATCCTGAGGTTGAGCTTCCGTTCCTCTCGGTGTACACGAGCTACGCAGGCGCCAGTGCGGCAGATATTGAAACCAATATAACCCGTCCGTTGGAGGATGCTCTGAACTCAGTATCAGGGCTGAAAGAGATAACTTCCAGATCAAGTGACAACGTATCGGTCATCTTCATGGAGTTTGAATATGAGACGAACCTTGATGAGGCCTCCAACGATGTAAGGAGCTCTCTCTCCTTCATCAAGAGCTTTCTCCCGGAAGATGCTGAAGACCCCACTATCTTCAAGTTCAACTCCAGCATGATGCCGATCATCTTTTACGCCATCACTGCCAATGAGAGCTACAAGGGGCTGGAAAAGATCCTTGATGAGAAGATTGTCAACCCGCTTAACCGTATTGATGGTGTTGGTAATGTAGGTCTGTCGGGGGTGCCCGGCAGGGAGATTTACGTTGAGGTTGATCCCAGGCGAATGGAAGCCTACAACCTGACCATAGAGCAGATAGGTAATGTGCTCAGGGCAGAGAACCTGAACATGCCGGCCGGTTATATGGAGATGGGCAGGACCGATTACCCGATAAGGATACAGGGTGAGTTTGCTGAGAGTGACATGATAGCAGACATCGTGGTCGGAAACTTCAACGGCAACAATATCTTCCTGCGAGATGTAGCCTCGGTCAATGACACCATCCGCGAGACCAAGCTCGTCTCGAAAATTGACGGTGAACGGGGCATGACAATGTTTGTCCAGAAGATGTCGGGGGCAAACTCCGTTCAGATATGCCGTGATGTAGACCGTGAAATAACGAGGCTCAATAAGGGGTTGCCTCCGGATATCCACATAGAGAAAATATTTGATACTTCAGAGTTCATTCAGGGCTCAATCAATAACCTGACTGAGACACTGATGTACGCCGCCATCTTTGTTGTGCTGGTAGTTCTCTTTTTCCTGGGAAGGTGGCGCGCCACACTCATAGTCATACTTACAATACCTATCTCCCTGCTGGTGGCCTTTGTATATATTTTCCTCACAGGAAGTTCAATAAACATCATCTCGTTGTCATCGCTCTCCATAGCGATAGGTATGGTTGTTGATGATGCCATAGTGGTGCTTGAGAACATCACCAAGCATATTGAACGGGGAAGCCGGCCGCGGGAGGCAGCCATATATGCAACTAACGAGGTATGGCTGGCAGTTATCGTTACCACGCTTACTGTTGTGGCGGTCTTCCTGCCCCTGACCTTTGTCAAGGGACTGACCGGGGTGCTCTTCTCACAGCTCGGGTGGATAGTGTCAATAACAATCATCATGTCAACAGTGGCAGCCATCACCCTTACCCCGACTCTCAGTGCACTGCTGCTCAGGGTAAGGCCTATAAAGAAAGATGCACCCTTCTGGACATGGGATGGTTCAATACATAAGTTCCTGGAATGGATGGATGCTTTTTATGTCAAAACACTATCTTGGGTGCTCCATCATAAAAAATTCGTGGTAGCCGGTGCCCTGGTGATATTTGCTGTCTCAATGTCGCTCTTCAGGTTTATCGGGACGGAATTTATGCCGGCAGCTGACGAGTCGAGTGTCTCGGCTACAGTAGAGCTTCAGACAGGTACAAGGATTGACGTCACCGAGAAGGTAGCTGACAGGGTAGATTCATTGGTGAAGGAGCAGATCCCGGAAGTAACCCTTATCTCCATGTCAGCAGGTACTGATGACAGCGGGGGTTTCAGAGCCCTCTTCAGCATGACAGCCTGCTCGGCATATGCGGCTTTGAGGGTTGAGAAGTTTTTTCCCAGCACTCTCTCGACATGCCCGTTCCAGGTATCGGCTACCGGGCAATAACTGCCGTCTTCCTGTGCTGTGATGCCGACCTCGTACATCCTACTCAGCGAGGCGACCGGCTCGCGTAGCATCGTGCATTTTCGCGACCTGCCGGAGTACAGAGCCGAGGGTTTCCTCGAACTCGACCTGCGGTGTTTCGACTGGATACATTTTGAGGGGCGCACAATCGACCATCTCGTGCCGATGCTCTGGCGTGCGCGTGGCATGTGCGGACTGCCGGTATCGTTGGAGGTG
>CAZFIF010000126.1:0-7383 GCA_964519065.1 uncultured Rikenella sp. | reverse complement strand
TAACAGCAGGATAAAAGAAAATAACAGTGTTGAATATATTGTTGTGGAGGAGGGGGAGACCTTTGAGTCAATAGCAGAGGAGTTCAACCTGCTCGCCTGGGAGATAAACCGCTATAATGATCTTGCTCCCGGTACCAGCGCCAGGCAGGGGCAGGTCATCTATCTGCAGCCCAAGCGCACCAGGGCGGCAGCAGGAAATTCAATACATGTGGCTCAGGCCGGTGATACCATGCGCAGCATTTCACAGAAATATGCTGTCAGGCTGGCATCGCTCTATAAAATGAATCTCATGGATGAGGGTGCCGAGTGTGTTCCCGGTCAGAAAGTGCGAATCAGATAGAGTTACTGTGCTGGCTTCTTCTTGCAAATGACTTCCCTGGCAGATTGTTGTAATACCTGATTTGCCGGGTGCCGGCAATCACCTTATCAGGCAAGTTCCCAACCCTCCGGAACAAATCCCCTCAGGAATTCTGCTGCCGTCATTCTCCTGCGACCTTCCGGCTGCACTGAGAGAATCTCAAGGGCTCCTGCTGAGCAGGAGATGATAAAGGTTGAGCTGTCAGGTGTGATTATGGTCCCGGGAATGGCTATTATGTCATTCCTCAACCTGCTTTGAAAGATCTTAAGCCGCATCACCCTGCCCTCCCTGCGGAGTGTTGCCACGGCGCCGGGATATGGAGAGAGTCCCCTGATCCGGTTATGCACTTTAACGGCCGGCTCTCTCCAGTCGATGATCATATCGGGAGCAAACAGCCTGGGTGCCGGGTGCAGTGTCTCCCCGCTTTTTTTCTTCTGGGGCAGAGGCTTGAGCTCGCGCCGATAAAGTTTTTCTGCCGTTTTGGTCACCAGTGCTGCCCCAATCTCCATCAGGCGATCGTGAAGGCTGCCTGCATTGTCTTCAGGCAGGATCTCCGTTGCTTCTGAAAGCAATATCTGACCGGTATCAATCTCCTTATCAATAAGGAATGTAGTCACACCGGTCTCTTTTTCGCCGTTGATTATTGCATGGTTAATGGGTGCGGCGCCACGGTACTGTGGCAGCAGTGATGCATGCAGGTTAAAAGTTCCGAGAGGGGGCATGGTCCATACCTCCTGTGGCAGCATTCTGAAGGCAACGACAACAAAGATATCGGCTTTCAGCCCCCTTAGAGTATTAAGAAAATCCGTATCGCGGAGTCGTTCCGGCTGCATCAGCATCAGGCTATGCTTCAGTGCATACTCCTTTACCGGAGAGGATGATATCTTCCTTCCCCTCCCGGCAGGCTTATCGGGAGCTGTGACCACGGCAGCAATGGCAAAGCCGGAGGTATGAAGGGCGCGGAGACTGGCAACGGCAAACTCCGGTGTTCCAAAAAAGACTATGCGGGGCTGTCTGTCAGTCATCTTCTCCTTTTATGGGTGTTTTGTAGCACGAGAGTGTATGGCCCATCTTGGTGGCCTTGGTCTCAAGGTAGAATGAGTTGAACGGGTTGGGCTTTATTACGAGGGGAACCGTGTCAACAATGGTGATACCGTATCCTTCAAGGCCAGCCCTCTTGACCGGGTTGTTGGAAATAAGCATTACTTTGCCGAGTCCGATACCCCTCATGATATTTGCTCCGATGCCATAGTCGCGTTCGTCCTCACGGAACCCCAGCTCAATGTTAGCTTCAACGGTGTCACGTCCCTGTTCCTGCAGTTTATAGGTGCGTATCTTGTTTATCAGCCCTATGCCCCTGCCTTCCTGGTTGAGGTAGATGATCGCACCCTTACCTGCCTCCTCCACCATCTGCATTGCCTGGTGCAGTTGCGGACCGCAGTCGCATCTCTTCGATGCGAAGATGTCGCCCGTGAAGCAGGATGAGTGAACCCTGACAAGCACAGGCTCCTCTTTCGTCCAGGTACCCTTCACCAGTGCAGCATGTTCCAGTCCGTTGCTCACCTGTCTGAACGGGATGAAGTCGAAGTCACCGTATTCTGTGGGCAGCTTCACCTGTTCACCCATCTCAACGATTGATTCTATGCCGAGGCGGTAGCGGATAAGGTCGCGTATGGAAATAATCTTAATGCCAAATTTTTCGGACAGTTTTAGCAGGTCAGGCAGCCGTGCCATGGAGCCGTCCTCATTCATTATCTCCACAAGGGCTCCTCCGGAGTGGAGACCTGCCATGCGCGTAAGGTCAACGGCAGCCTCTGTATGCCCGGCCCTGCGCAGGACACCTTTTGAGCGCGCCTTGAGTGGAAATATATGGCCGGGGCGACCAAGCTGCGACGGCCGTGTGGCAGGGTCGACAAGAGCCCGGATAGTCAGAGCCCTGTCCGTGGCTGATATGCCGGTCGTGGTCTCGGGACTGAGAAGATCAACCGATACTGTAAAGGGTGTCTCATGAAGTGAGGTGTTGTGACCTACCATCATCTCCAGATCAAGCTCCTCGCAGCGTTCCTCGGGAAGGGGTACACATATCAATCCTCTTCCGTGGGTGGCCATGAAGTTGACCTTCTCCGGCGTGATCAGTTCGGCTGCGCAAATGAAGTCGCCTTCATTCTCCCTGTCCTCATCATCAACGACAATGACAATCCTGCCTTCCCTTATCTCCTCTATAGCTTCGT
The DNA here is from genome assembly GCA_964519065.1 of uncultured Rikenella sp. Lineage (GTDB taxonomy): Bacteria > Bacteroidota > Bacteroidia > Bacteroidales > VadinHA17 > SR-FBR-E99. The sequence continues at coordinate 4,794 of CAZFIF010000126.1, read as the reverse complement.
TAATGGTATTCAGCCCTCTGTATTCTGTCATCCTACACTCGTTTCGTGGGTTCCCAAATTCCGCTTTTAATCCCTCTCAATGCCTTCACAAACCCTGCCGCAAGAGCAGTGTTCATCATCAGAAACTGGGTAATGTATCTCAGATATCTGACTTTCTTGCCGTGCCAGCCAGGCAACAGATCAAGCGCTGACAAAATTATGAAAATCAGCTGAACTGCCGTCACACAAAGATAGAAATCAGAATTGCCTGAAAGAATGACTGTTGTCATGAAAAAGAGTATCAACAGGAACGGGGAGAACCATCTCAGGACCTTGTGGGAGAGAAAGACGAAGGAGGCAGAGAATCGTTTCGAAGGGAACGGACCGAACCTGAACAGGTTCTGGAAGGAGCCGGCAGCAATCCTTATTCTTCTTATAAACTGGTCAGCCATGCCAGGCTGGGTATCTTCGAAGACCGTGGCGCCGGGGATGTTGTATGAGCGGTATCCCTTTGCCAGGACTGTCAGTCCGACATAGAGGTCATCTACCAGGGTGTTGGCAGGTATCACCGGAAAGAGATCACGGCGAACGGCATAGCATCCTCCGTAGGGGCCCGGCATGGCTCCCCAGAGCTCCCCCTCAGCCCTCTTGACGGCAGTTTCAAACCTGCCGTAAAGATTCTCCTGTCGTGTGACGCCACTGACAGCTGACCTGTCCGGCATGACGGTGGCGTCGCACAACCCTGTGGCGTGCCGGCCGATGCCTCCTTCAAGCTCACTGACAATTTCCGCGACCGGGCGGTTAACACCTGCGTTACTCTCACTTTTCTGTGCCGGGTAATTCCGAATGAAGCCTCCGGCAAGCTCCCGGGCGGTTCGGCGTGTAAAGATCACATTGGCATCGGTGATAACCAGTATTTCTCCGCGGGCCTTGGATGCCAGCATATTAAGCATGGAGGCTTTGCCTTTTCTTTCAGGCGACCTGAAGTACCTGATCCGGTTGTCTGTGGCGGCAAGCTCTTCAAGTATCCTGTCCGTGCCGTCTACGGAGCAGTCTGACCCTGACAGGAATTCTATCAGTTCGGCAGGGTAGTCGGATGTCAGCAGGCTCATCATCTTCTCCCTGATCACCTTCTCCTCGTTGTAGGCTGACATCAGGACTGAGACGAAAGGGAGAGATGGTATTTCTGTCCGGGTCCCAGCCTCAGCCTGTTCCCGTGTCTGCGGCTGATTCTCAATCCGTTTATGAGCCCGTCCCTTTGCAGTGTCCTTGCCGGCAGTTCTCCTCTTCACGGCAGCCAGCGCGATGACCGTTGCAGGCCAGAGAAGATAGGTCCAGGCCAGCAGCAGGAATGCTATAAGGAGTATCAACTCAGCGGCCATGGGTCAGTTGCTTGTAGAATTTCAGCAGCTCGGCGGTGCGGGCAGTGTTGTCATATCTTTCTTTCACGAGGGCTACAGCTGCCTCTCCGGTCGACTTCCTGAGCCTGGGGTCATTCAGCAGGCTTAACAGGGCGCTGCTGAATGATGAAATGTCATCCGCAATGAACAGTTCCCGTCCGTGCACTGCAGGAATGCCGTTTACTGCCACCGGCGTAGCCACTACAGGTCTGCCGATGCTCATTGCCTCGATGATCTTTATGCGCAGTCCGCTGCCGGCAAAAAGAGGTGCAATCATCACATTCACTGAAGCCATGAACTGTCTGGCGTCATCAACCTCGCCCAGCCAGTTGATATTCCCACCCCTGAGCCAGGCCGGTCTCCTGGCCGGAGCGCCTCTGCCGGCAATATGGAGGGTGGCGGCAGGGAGGGCTTTGCAGACCACGGGCCATACCCGGTCAGTGAACCATTTTAGTCCCCGCACGTTTGGCTGCCAGTTCAGGGCTCCGATAAATCCAACCCTGAATTTAGTTTCATCCTGTTCACTTATATATCCGGGAAAAGCGGCGCCTGTCTCTGAGAGCAGCAGGGGCTTCCCCGCAGGTGCCACGGCCCTGAACCACCGGAGGTCAGGCTCACTGATGGGAACGATGGCATCAAAGAGTTTTGCAGCTTCAGTCTCATATATCCTTAATCTGCCTGTCAGGTTTCTGAGATAGCCTCTCCGCATTCTGCCGGAGGTCTGTTCGGCCATCATCTCCCTGATCCTGTGTTCGACATTATGTGCCCTGAGCACCACGGGGGCAGAGGTCTCACTCCGGATTACCGGCAGATACCATGTGAAAAGTGTTCCCTCGCAATGTACCAGGTCAAATCCGCCATCGCGGATGGTCCGGCACATCACCCTGGAAAAGTCGTCGGACCTGAAACGGACGAGATCATACGGCTCGGTTGAAAAAAACAGGTTATGCAGAATCTTCAGCGGTCTGATCCTGGTGTCGACCTCAACCGTCTCACAGGTTTTAAGGAAGGAGAGATGTTCCCGGCCTGACGCTGAGCCGGCAGCAGGGTGCTTTTCTGTCCTCATCGACAGAAGAGATATCTCAGCGCTGTTGGCTGCCAGCCCCTCAACAGATCTCAGGATCGCCACAGCACCGCCGTCATTGGGCGGCCATGGCGGTTTAGGCGACAGCACCAGTATCTTCATTTTCCTTTTCAGGTTTAATCCCGGTGAGGAATGCCCCTATCTTCCTGAAGAAGTTGACGTAGGTTTCGGTATTCATGATTGCGGCGTCGGTGGTGGCCTTATATGTGAGGAATACGCCAATGGGAAGCAGGATGATTGTCGATGCCAGCATTCCGACGGGGACGCCTATTATCAATTCCTTGGCAAATTTCTCACCCGAAAGCGAGATCACATAATAGAAGACGAAGAAGAGCACCGAGATGACGGCAGGAGTGCCCAGCCCTCCCTTCCGGATGATGGCACCCAGGGGAGCCCCGATGAAGAAGAAGACAAGGCAGGCAAGGGGCAGGGTATAGCGTTTGTATATCTCAGCCTCGTATTTTTTTAGGTTTTTTACCTCGGCAAGAAGCGACTCGCTTTTCTCGGTGATGAAGGCTGAACCGTCGCGGGCATAGTTGAGAGCCCTGCTTATTGATGTGCTCTTGTCAATGAACGCCAGTGTGTCAAAGACACCGCGGCAGTTGAAATCTTCAAGTTTTTTTGCAGCTGCCGTGTCACCGTAGTGGTGGTATCCACCTGAGAAGTAGTAGGAGGGGGTGAAGACCCTGGTCTTCCGGAACTCTTCATAGTAGCTCTCTGACCTGGTATTGTACCTGCCGGCGAGGGAGTCGATGTAGAACGTGAGTTCCGTGGTGTTCAGCATCGCGTAATTGGAACGGTAGAGGTCCATCCCTGACCTGTTCAGGCCGAATCCTGTCAGTTCGATGATCATTGTCTGTTCGCTGAATTTGTCGCGCCGGAACGGGTATTTTCTCTTGTCCTGAGGGACATTCTTCTCCTCGATGTCCTTGTACGAGTACCCGTTAAACAGGGTCAGTAACAGTCCGCTTTCATCGGCGGTGACGGTCATGTATCCGGAGTCGGCATGGATTACGCATGTGTTTCCAATACCTTCACGGTGGTCATAGATATAGATGCCGTCGAGTCTGTTTGTTTCGGGCTCCTTGTCGGTTATTTTGATGCTGAAGCCGTCGATGCCGTTATAGAATGTGCCGGCCTGAATATCGAGCTCGGGTCTCTTGCGGCGGATATCGTAGAGCAGGGTGCGTGCCTTGCGGTTTGATATAGGAAGTATATGGTCGGCAAAGAGGAATGAGCCTATAGCCAGGAGAGCCGCGAACAGGAAGATCGGCATCATAATGCGCTGAAGGGATACGCCTGAGGATTTCAGGGCTGTCAGCTCAAGGAATTCGCCGAGGTTACCGAAGGTCATCAGGGAGGCCAGGAGTATTGCCAGGGGCAGGGATAGGGGGACGAATGTCAGGGAGAACTGGAAGAGCAGTTCGGCGAGTACTTTGGGTTCGAGGCCCTTGCCTGCCAGCTCATCGACATACATCCATAGAAACTGGAGGATAAATATGATAAGCACAATGAAGAACGTCATGATCAACGGTCCGATGAACGATCTTATCATGAAGAGATCGATTTTCTTCATTGTTCTGGCTGTGGTGCAAACGTACGTTATTTTCGGGAGAGATGCAATTCTCCCTCACTCGGTGAGTCCGAGTACTTTTTTGAGGTATGATATCTGGGTATCCCAGAGCTCTTTAGCATCCTCCGTCTCCTCCTCCTCGGCATGATCTGTAATCATGAGTGCGGTATCACCTGTCAGCTCGTGGATTACAATCCTGAATTCGAAGAAGTTGGTCTGGCTGTCTGCGAAGTCGAGCCATTCGAATCTCACGGTTTTATTCTCTTTTACATATGATTGTCTGGCGCGTGCTTCGGTCTTGTCCCAGTAGAAGGTAAATATATCACCCTCCACTGTAACGTTATCTGCGAACCACTCCGAGAGTCCCTCCGGGGTACTTAGCCGGTCGAAGAGCACTCGTGTAGGGGTGTTCAGTGTATATTCTAGTTCGTATCTGGTCCTCATCTCTTCAGGGTAGACTTTGATGCAATATAAAAATAATAGATGAATTGCGAAAGCTAACCCATCAAAATGAAAAAATATTTATATTTGCACCCGCGTTTTGACGGCGCACCGACAGGTCGGGAGTTCATTAAGATAGTTATATCCCTCCTTCGCCACATCCTGGGTTAAAACTACGGATGTCTAAGAAGGCTACGGAGGGCAGAGGGCGAGATAGCTCAGTTGGTTAGAGCGTCCCGACACAAGTGTCGGGAAGGTCGGGAGTTCATTAAAATAGTATTTGGCGAGATAGCTCAGTTGGTTAGAGCGCATGATTC
>CAZFIF010000125.1:0-7383 GCA_964519065.1 uncultured Rikenella sp. | reverse complement strand
CTGAAGACTGAAGACTGCCGACTGAACTAGTTTCCCTCCGCCAGCACCTTGATGCGCACCAGCCTTATCTCCTCCTCCTCGAACTCCCCGGCGAGATCCCTGATGGCCTCCTCCAGTGAGCCGCTCTCAGCCTCCTCCATGAAATAGGAGTAGATATCCTGCTGACGGTCATCGTCAATGACATCATCGACATAATAATCTATGCTGAGCTTGGTGCCCGAACTCACAATAGCCTCTATCTCCGACAGCAGGTCATCGTACTCAATGCCCTTGGCATTGGCTATATCCTCAAAGGGCATCTTGCGGTCGATGCTCTGGATGATATACACCTTCAGTCCCGACTTGTTGACCACCGACCTGACTATCATATCCTGCGGCCTGATGATCTCCTTCTCCGCAACATAGCTCTTGATCACCTCCACCACCTCCTTGCCGTACCTCTGTGCCTTGCCGGCGCCGATGCCGGTGATGTTCTGCAACTCTTCGATGGTTATCGGATACTGTATGGCCATCTCCTCCAGCGAGGGATCCTGGAAGATGTTATAGGGAGGCTGGTTGGCCTGCTTTGATATCTTCTTCCTCAGATCCTTCAGGATACTCAGCAGCTCCTCATCTGCTGCCGCAGTACGTGCTCCGAACGAAGCCTCCTCATCATCGGAATCGGTATAATCGTGATCCTCATTCAGCATGAAGGGCTGCGGCTTCTCAAGGAACTCGTGTCCTTTGGGCGTCAGCCCCAGCAGCCCGTAGTTCTCAATATCCTTGTTAAGCAGCTTGTTGATAAGCGCCTGCCGGATCACCATGTTCCAGAAACGCTCATCCTTCTCCTCGTCGATGCCGAAGGTCTCCAGCTTGTGATGCTTGTACGACTTTATGGCTGAGTTCAGGGTGCCGGCAAGGATCTTGGCTATATGATCGGCCTTGTGCTTCTCCTTCACCGCCAGTACTGTCTCCAGCATATTCACCACATAATCCTGACCCTCGAACTGCGTCTTGGGATGAAGACAGTTATCGCATGCCTCACAGTTGTCGTGATCATACTCCTCACCGAAGTAGTGCAGCAGTATCCTGCGGCGGCATGTTGACGACTCGGCGTACGACACCGTTTCAAGCAGCAGCTGCTTTCCTATCTCCTGTTCGGCTATGGGTTTGCCCTGCATGAACTTCTCCAGCTTGACGATGTCGTCATAGCTGTAATATGATATGCACCGCCCCTCTCCGCCATCGCGACCGGCGCGACCCGTCTCCTGGTAGTATCCCTCCAGGCTCTTGGGCATGTCAAAGTGAATGACATACCTGACATCAGGCTTGTCAATACCCATGCCGAAAGCTATGGTCGCCACTATCACGTCAACATCCTCCATCAGGAACCTGTCCTGGTTCTGGGTTCGCGTCACCGAATCCATCCCTGCATGATAGGCCAGTGCCTTGATGTCATTCACCTTCAGGGTCTCAGCAAGCTCTTCCACCTTCTTGCGGCTGAGGCAATAGATGATTCCCGACTTGCCCGGGTTGTTCTTTATATAGCGGATTATCTCCCTGGTGGCATCCTGTTTTGGCTTGACCTCATAATAGAGGTTGGGCCTGTTGAACGACGATTTGAATACCGCCGCGTCACTGATGCCGAGGTTCTTCAGTATATCGTGCTGCACCTTGGGGGTGGCCGTGGCGGTGAGGGCGATGATCGGGGCCCTTAAGATGGTGTCTATGATCGGGCGTATGCGCCTGTACTCAGGCCTGAAGTCGTGCCCCCACTCCGATATGCAGTGAGCCTCATCAACAGCATAAAATGAAACCTTCACGTTCTTCAGGAAGTCGATGTTCTCCTCCTTGGTGAGTGATTCCGGAGCCACATAGAGAAGCTTTGCCCTGCCCTGCGTCACATCCTTTCTTACCTGTGCTATGGCCGTCTTGCTGAGCGACGAGTTGAGAAAATGCGCCACATCATCTGTTGTATTGAAGTTGCGCATGGCGTCAACCTGGTTTTTCATCAGGGCAATAAGCGGTGAGATCACCACCGCGGTGCCCTCCATCATGACAGCCGGCAGCTGATAGCAGAGCGACTTGCCACCGCCGGTAGGCATGAGCACAAAAGTGTCATTACCGTCAAGGACGCTCCTGATGATCGGCTGCTGGTTCCCCTTAAAGTTGTCAAAGCCAAAATAACGCTTCAGATAATCGTGAATGGAACCATCAGTATACATGATTTTCTCTCTCTTCCCCCTTAATTGAACATACAATAAACATACAACAAGTTACAAAATATAAACAGATCGCTATAATACCCTTATCTCAAATTTACTTTAATTTAATCAACATATCAATATTATTTGTCATATATGCTGTTTTCTCTATTAACCACCGAATAAGGGGGGTATTGTTTTGAACAGTTAGATTTGCCATCTTTACACCCTTTATTGTGAGTCCTCCCTGATGGCCGCAAAAGAGAGCAAGAAGAAAAAACCAGAAGGTGAGATGACCTTTCTGCAGCACCTCGAGGAGCTCAGGTGGCATATCATTAAGTCGCTGGGAGCCGTTGTCGCCGGTGCTGTGGTTGCATTTATCTTTAAGGACTTCCTCTTCGACAGGGTCATTCTGGCTCCCAACAATCCCGGTTTCATCACCAACAGGCTGCTCTGCCGCCTTGCTGATATTGTCAATGCTCCGGTGTTATGTATCAACCAGAACCCGGTAGAGCTGATTAACATCAAGCTGTCGGGCCAGTTCACCACTCACCTCAACATCTCCATCGTCGCCGGCCTGATCATGGCCTTCCCCTATATCTTCTGGGAGTTCTGGTCGTTCTTCAAGCCGGCCCTGTACGAGAAGGAGAGAAAGTACGCACGGGGAGCAGTGTCAACGGCCTCACTGCTGTTCCTTACCGGAATACTCTTCGGATATTATATAATCACTCCTCTTTCCGTCAACTTTCTCGGATCATACAGGGTCAGTAACCTGGTGGACAACCAGATAACCATTACCTCCTACATCGGGTCGGTCACCTCGGTGGCGTTGTCGGCGGGCATCATCTTTGAGCTTCCTATACTGGTTTTCTTCCTGGCCCGCATAGGAGTTGTCACCCCGGAGTTCATGCGCAAATACAGGAGACATTCGATTGTCGTGGTGCTGATCCTGGCAGCGGTGATCACACCTCCTGACGTCTTCAGCCTGATACTTGTGGTCATCCCGTTGATCTTGTTGTACGAAGTGAGTATCTTTATCGCCGCCAGGGTCATCAGGAAGCGTGCCGAGAATGATGCGGCCGAGGCGGCAGATGAGGCTTCCGAAAACAGTGAGGCAACATGAGCACCGGAGCGAATAAGGAACTGAATATGGAATCTCCTGCAGGTTTGATATGACCAATGAAATAAATTACAATAAAGAATGAAACTCCACACCACAGACCTTGTTAAGCGATACAAGACCCGTACGGTTGTCAACGAGGTCTCTGTTGAAGTGGAAGAGGGTGAGATAGTAGGGTTGCTGGGCCCTAACGGAGCCGGCAAGACTACCACCTTCTACATGATTGTGGGTCTCATCAGGCCCAACAACGGACAGATATGGCTTGATGACACGGAGATTACCGGTTTTCCCATGTACAGGCGTTCACGCATGGGCATAGGCTACCTGGCGCAGGAGGCATCCATCTTCAGGAAGCTTAGTGTCGAGGACAACCTGATGGCGGTCATGGAGCTATCAGATATGAGCCGTGAGGAGCGCCGCGAACGCCAGGAGTCGCTCCTGGAGGAGTTCGGTCTCACCCGCATACGCAAGAGCATGGGCATACAACTCTCCGGCGGCGAGCGCCGGCGTACCGAGATAGCCCGTGCCCTGGCCCTCAAACCCAACTTTATACTTCTTGATGAACCCTTTGCCGGCGTTGACCCTATTGCCGTGGAGGACATACAGATGATCGTATCACATCTGAAAGACAAGAATATCGGCATCCTGATCACCGATCACAACGTGCATGAGACCCTCTCCATCACTGACCGTGCCTACCTCCTCTTTGAGGGTAAGATACTCAAGCAGGGAACGGCATCACAGCTGGCTGAGGATGAACAGGTAAGGGATGTCTATCTTGGTAAGAAGTTCGAACTCAGGCGGTAAATTCGGGTACTGCTTTCAGAAATCAGGAAATTTTATTAATTTTGCGCGACAATTTGCGGATGTGTCGTAATTGGTAGCCGAGCAAGACTTAGGATCTTGTGCCTCAGGGCGTGGGGGTTCGAGTCCCTTCATCCGCACCAGAATGCTGAACCGCACTGACGGTCCGCCAAATGGCGTACAGAAAGGCGGTTTTTTAAATGTATTGCAATACTTACGAAAAATGAATATCACCAGAGAAAACATTGATCAGCTGAATGCACAGGTCAGAATTGATATCACCAAAGACGACTATCAGGAGAAGGTCGACAAAAAACTCAGGGACTACCGCAGGACAGCCTCACTAAAAGGCTTCCGGCCGGGCCACGCCCCGCTGCCACTGATAAAGAAGATGTACGGCACCAGCGTCCTCGTTGATGAGATAAACAGCATTGTGTCGGAGAGCCTCTCCGAATTCATCAAGAGCGAAAACCTGGATATCCTTGGTGACCCCATACCAAAGGACGACGGTCATACCTTTGACCCGGAGAACTCCGAAGAGTTCACCTTCACCTTCGAGCTGGGACTGGCACCCGCATTTGAGCTGGAGCTTTCCAAGAAGAACAAGCTCACCCGCTACCTGATAGAACCTGATGCAAAGATGATTGCCGACTATGTTGACAACTATGCACGGCGTCACGGAGAATTTATCACGGCTGAGATGTCAGAGGATAAAGATATGCTCAGGGGCTCAGTGACCTCTGCCGACGGCACCCTGACAAATGACGATGCCACACTCTCGGTTGAGATGGTCAAGGATGAGTCCATCAAAAAAGAGTTCCTGGGTAAGGCGTCCGGTGACAGCATCACCTTCAGCATTCGCGAGGCCCTGCCCAACGACTATGAGATAGCCGGCCTGCTCAAGATCCAGAAGGATGAGGCAAAGGATATCAGCGGCGATTTCACCTTTATCGTCAGGGAGGTGTCACGCTTCGCTCCGGCAGAAAATGATCAGGCTCTCTGGGATAAGGTCTACGGTGAAGGTGCTGTTACCACCGCCGCGGATTTCGAAGCCAGGGTGACCGATGAGATAAGAGGATACTTCAGCCGTGAGACCGAATTCAAGCTCAGAACGGACGCTCGCGATACAATCCTCAAGCAGACCGAATTCGATCTGCCTGATGAGTTTCTCAAGAGATGGCTGGCAAGAGCCAATGAGAAAACTACCGCAGAAGAGATAGAAAAGGATTACGGTCATTTTCGTGACGACCTCCGCTGGCAGCTGATAAAAAACCGCATTGCAAAAGAGAATGACCTGAAGATCACCAACGAGGAGATACTGGCGGAGGCAAAGGAGTTTACCAGGGCACAGTTCTCACAGTACGGCCTCCATTATGCTACTGACGAGCAGGTTACCTCATTTGCGAAAGAGATGCTGCAGAAGGAGGATGAAGCCCGCCGTTTAGCCGAAAAGGTGCTTGACACACGAGTTCTGGATATAGTTATCGACTCCATGAAGGTAGACGACAGGAAGGTCACAGCCGACGAGTTCAACAAGCTCTTCGAGGCAAAATGAAACCTTAAGCGCGATAATTTCGTATATTTGAGACTCAAACAAAGTCATAAATCATGTCAGATATCAAAGATTTCAGTAAATATGCTGCTTCCCGTTTCGGCATCAGCAGCCTCACCATGCAACGTTATGTTTCAGCAAGCAACGGTTACATCTCCCCGACGATCATTGAGGAGCGCCAGCTGAATGTTGCTTCCATGGATGTCTTTTCACGCCTGATGATGGACCGTATCATATTCCTCGGTCTGCCGGTAGACGACTATGTGGCCAACATCATCCAGGCGCAGCTTCTATACCTTGATTCATCGGATCCGGGCAAGGATATTCAGATTTACCTTAACACTCCCGGCGGGGCGGTCCATGCAGGGATGGGTATTTATGACACAATGCAGTATATCTCAGCCGATATCGCCACCATCTGTACCGGGATGGCGGCCTCAATGGGAGCCGTTCTGCTTACGGCAGGCACCAAAGGGAAGCGTTCGGCACTGAAGCACTCGCGCATCATGATCCATCAGCCGATGGGGGGAGCAGAGGGTCAGGCCTCTGACATAGAGATCGTTGTAAAAGAGATCCTGAAAATCAAGAAGGAACTGTACGAGGTCATAGCCATGCATACAGGCCAGACGCTTGAACAGGTGGAGAAGGATGCTGACCGTGACCACTGGATGACGGCCACAGAAGCAAAAGAGTACGGCATGATTGACGAGGTACTCGTCAGGTCTGCCAAGTAACCCAGCCCTGATGGATAAATGTTCATTCTGCGGACGGACAAAGAAAGAGGCAAATCTGCTTATTGCAGGTCTTGAGGGCCATATCTGTGACCACTGTATAGAACAGGCTCACAACATCCTTCAGGAAGAGCTGGGGAGCAAGTCGAACTTCAGCCTTGACAGCATCAAGCTCCGCAAACCCGGTGAGATAAAACAGTTCCTCGACCAGTATGTTATCGGCCAGGACAGAGCCAAGAAGATTCTTTCCGTAGCAGTCTACAACCATTACAAGAGGCTGATGCAGAAGCACGAAAGCGATGATGTGGAGATCGAGAAATCAAACATCATCCTTGTGGGAGAGACCGGCACCGGCAAGACACTGCTGGCACGTACCATAGCCCGCATGCTGCATGTCCCCTTTACCATTGTTGATGCCACCGTGCTTACCGAGGCCGGCTACGTTGGCGAGGACATCGAGAGTCTTCTGACACGTCTGCTGCAGAGTGCCGATTACGACGTCAAGGCTGCGGAGAAGGGAATAGTCTTTATCGATGAGCTCGACAAGATAGCCCGCAAGGGTGATAATCCATCAATAACACGCGACGTGTCTGGCGAGGGTGTGCAGCAGGGACTGCTGAAGCTCCTCGAGGGCTCGGTGGTGAATGTGCCTCCCCAGGGGGGGAGGAAGCATCCCGAGCAGAAGATGATACCCGTTGACACCAAGAACATACTTTTCATCTGCGGAGGAGCTTTTGAGGGTATTGAAAAGAAGATTGCCCACAGGCTCAATACCGCTGTTGTCGGTTATAACGCCAGCCGCAGCCGCGATAATTATGACAAGGATGATCTTCTTAAGTATATTGCACCCCAGGACCTGCGGGCCTATGGTCTCATTCCGGAGATCATCGGACGCCTGCCGGTACTGACGCACCTCTCGCCGCTTGACCGCGAGGCACTGAGAGCCATCCTCACAGAACCGAAGAACTCAATCACCAAACAGTATATCAAGCT
>CAZFIF010000124.1:0-7432 GCA_964519065.1 uncultured Rikenella sp. | reverse complement strand
GGGACTATCCTGCCGCCGGGGCAGTGATCTATTATACCCTGTCAGGCGACTTCCTCGAAGAGGTGACAGTTCCCAGGCAGGATTTCGAATTCGGAGACGGATATGTTGGCTGGGTCGAGGGAAGCGGCACCTACGACGGTTGCGACCATACGATGACCATGGTGTATACAGTGTTCTACGACGGGGATGAGTATATTACCTATCACGATTTTACCCCTGCCACGAAAGGTACAACATACAATATCACCCTCAGGAAAAGCAAGGAATATTTCAATCGGTAGGGGCATCGGCTCCTCCACCCGGAGAGAGATCCGGCCGCATCGGTTCGTCCCGGTTCTACTCCAGGCCCGTAGAGATGTCCTGCAGGCAGATGCTACCCTGTTTACTTCCGCCCTGCCGAAAGCTGCCTGTATCTGTACCGCGCCATAACTGCCACAGCCACAAGCACTCCCACTGCTATGTAGACAAAGACCGGCACCGGTACCGGGTCACCGCCGGCATAGGAATGGAGTCCTGACAGGTAGTAGTTTACACCGAAATAGGTCATCAGCACCGAGGAGAGCGCAAACAGTGAAAGAACATTAAAGGTATAAGTCTCCTTCATGCCGGGTATCATGCGCGAATGGGTCACCAGCGTATATACGATGATAGTTATCAGTGACCATGTCTCCTTCGGGTCCCAGCCCCAGTAGCGTCCCCACGACTCATTGGCCCAGACGGCTCCCAGGAAGGTGCCGACAGTCAGGAAATAGAGTCCCAGCGTCAGCGACCTGTAGTTGATGACCGTTATCTCATCAATCACGGAACCTATCCGCTCCCGGTTGTTGCTGTTTACAAACAGCATCATTATCAGCACTACCAGTCCCAGTATGGCTCCCAGCCCCAGGAAACCATAGCTGCCGGTTATGACCGACACATGGAGAGTCAGCCAGTATGATTTCAGCACCGGCACCAGGTTGGTGATCTCCGGATCCATGAAGCTGAGATGCGCCACCATCAGTGTCAATCCTGCCAGCACCGACGTTGCCGCCAGCGTCAGCAGCGATCTCCGGCTGAAGATCAGACCGGCGAGCAGTGTCACCCACGAGATGAACAGCATCGACTCATAGCCGTTGCTCATCGGTGAGTGCCCCGAGATATACCACCTGATGCCAAGCCCCAGAGTGTGAAAAATAAACCCGCCGGCAATCAGTGCAGCCGGTATCTTCAGCAGTATCCCCGACTGTTCTCTTCCCCTGATGATTAAGGTGATGATGACGGTTATCATTACCAGTCCCACGGTGGCATACCATGGAAAGAGCTTCTCGAATATCTTTGCCCTGTAATAGAACAGCTCCGCCTTCACCTTGCCTTCGGAAGGAAGTTTATAGCCGGCGTGGACACGCTGGTACTGTTTCAATGCCGAAAGAAAATCGTCCGGGTCAGCCACATCTCTCCCTACGCTTGTAACCGACTGCACCCACATGGGCACCACGCTGATTACAAAGAGAGAATCTTCAGCGCTGATCTGATTCCTGACGGCATCCAGGGCCATCCCCCAATGATCAGTGCCGTCCCTCAGGGGGAAGATACGCATAAACTCACCCTTTGACATCATATAGCATATGTTAACCCGCTCGTCCACCTTTATCACCTCCTTGTCGAACCTGCTGCGCTCACTCTCGGCCCTGGCATAGGCCTTTTCAACATAGGCCGACAGCCGGTATCCGCCCCCTTCACCGAAGGTGACGATATCTGAAAATGCGGCATGATTTCCGGTCAGCCCCAGCAGCTGACGGAGCTCCTCATTTGACACCTTGATCATGGGCACCTCCTGCCAGTGATAGAAATCGAGCGAACAGCCAAGGAAGACCTGCATGGGTGAGAGGCCGTCAAGGGTGTTCTCGCGTGCCACCTTGCGCAGTATGTCACTGCTGATTGTATAGAGAGGTTTCGTGCGCCCCTTCTGGTCCTGCACCAGCACCCCTCCAAAGCTGTCGGCAGCATCTTTGTCCAGCACCAGCTTCTGTGCACTAACCGGCATCATGGAAGCAACCAGTGCCAGAACCAGCACAGCTGCCGGTTTGCGGTATCTGCTGCTCCAGTAGCCGGGCCTGACGGTCCGGAAGAACGACCGCCTGTTCAGCAGGGTGAGGATGATAAACAGGAACAGAAGCCCGTAGCCGGTATAAGTAGTCACCATGCCTGCCGGGTCATGGTTTACCGACAGCACCGTGCCCTTTTCGTCAGGGTCATACGATGACTGATAGAAGCGAAACCCACGGTATTTCAGAATATGATTCATATAGATATCATACTGAAATTGGGTGTCATGGCCAGCATCAGCCAGTGTGACCCTGCTTTTGAATCCTGACGGACTGTTTGAGCCGGGATACCGTTCAATAATAAAATCATCAAGTGTCAGGCTGAAAGGAAGTGCCTTCATGCTGCTGCCGTAGCTTACCCTCACTTGAAGATTGCCTGCCTCGCCCTGCCATACTGACCTCTCCTGCGCCTCGTCGGTCCACAGGTATACCTTTCGTTCATAGCCCGCTCCCGTCAGTGTGCATTCAAGGGCTCCTTCCGGGCTCTCGCTGACCCTGTCAGGTGCCGGCACCACCGTGCCGCTCATGGTCAGCTGCTGAGGCATTATGCGATAACCTCCCACGGTATAGACGGTTCCCTTTGCCAGGGCTATAAGCGTATCGGGAGCAAAGATCATCGTCTGCATATCCTGCATGCTGGTGGAACGGATCTCCATGACGGACCTGACAAAGAATGCCGGGCTGTCACTGATAACGCTGATATCGGCCTCGGTGTCCAGGCCGATTGACATTTCGCCGATCATGCCTGTCTCACCCTGTTGAAGCACAATGATCTGACTGCTGACCATGTCGGGGGTGACAAGGAAGGTTGCCACAGGCACTCCGTCCGAAGTCTCCTCTACATGTCTGACGGCGCCCGGAATGAATTGCTCCAGCTTAAGGGTTATCTCTTCATCGCCGACCCTGAGACTCTTGGAAAAGCGGGGGCTGCGTCCGCCGGTAATATCTACCGGTGCTGAGTGGCTGTTCAGCAGCCTGCCCTCCGGGTCACTCACCTCAAGCCTCACCTCATTGCCTGATGACCAGGTCAGTGAGGTGGTCTCTCCCTCCCTGATGTGCATCATGCCGTCATAGCCGGTATATCTTGTTATTGCTGCTCCGATGACCATGACAATGAAGGCGGCATGGAACAGCGCTATCGTCAGTTTTTCCCTGCGGTAGAGCCTGAATGTTACGATCTGGCCAGCAAGATTGACAACCAGCAGCAGAAATATCAGCTCAAACCAGCGGGTATTGTAGACCAGTGCCCTTGCGCTCTCCGCGCCGAAGTCGTTCTCAATGAATGTGGCAACAGCCATAGCAATGGCCAGCACAATGAACAATACACCCATCAATGCGGGTGTAAACAGAAACCTCATTCTCTTCATAAAACTGATTTGTATGCAAAACTAGCCCTTTTCGGAGATAACGCGCAATTTGTCCTTGTTAAGGATCTTAACTGAGCGAGGCATTGCCTTTATTATCTTTTCATTCTCGAGCTCCCCCATGATCCTGACGACGCTCTCCTTTGCCATATTTGTCATCTCTCCGATCTCCTGACGTGTCAGCAGCATCTCATAATCATCCGAGTGGAAAACCTCATCCGCAAAGTAAAGAAGTGCCTCGGCCAGTCTGCCATGCATCTTCTTCTGTGTAAGATTCAAGATCTTCTGATGCATCCGGAATGCCTTCTCACTGAGATCCTCAATAAAACCAATGGCAAATGCCGGATTTCCGGTAATGATCCTTCGGATTACGTCAAAACTGATGAAACAGGCCTGTACATGAGTTATTGCAGCGACTGAATAGCAGTAGCGCGAATTGAAATGGACACCGGGGCCGGCCAGCAAAGTAGAGTGCTCGGCAAGATTTATCAGCAGGTTTCTGCCCGAGTAACCCTCCATATAGACTTTTGCCAGCCCGGATGTGAGAAAAATAGCATTTGATGAAGGGGATCCCTGTTTGATTATTATCTCTGAAGGATTAAAGCTGGCCTCATATCGATTCTTGTTTACCAGTTCCAGCTCTTCCACCGACAGACCCTTGAAGTTGGACCAGCACTTGTTGCAGGACTCACAACCTGAAATAATATTTTCGCTATACATAAGGTCAAGGATTTAACATACAAATCTAACCAGGAACCTTCTCATCAAACAGAAACTGTAATATATATCATAATCATCTGTGACTTATATCAACCTGTAACCTTGAACTTATCAATCTGTTGTGATCGAAATATCAATGGCAAACAGTGACCACTGAATAAGGGTCTTGCTACCTTTCAGTTCAGAAAAAAAGCAGAAACCAGATCTGAAGAAACAGCGTTTCGAAGGGCAAAAGCAATATAGCAGAAGAACCAAAAATAATGGGAATATCATCATCAATTTCAATTAAACTAACCGTAATGAAAAGAGACTATAACCTTATCGCGATCCTGATTGGTGCCGTTATGGTAATGTCTTCCTGTGAGGGCCCCATGGGTCCGATCGGTGAGGAAGGGGAGAAAGGCGACCAGGGCGACGCGGGGACGACGCTTGCCTGTGCCGATTGCCACAACAGTAACAGTCAGATGACAGCCTTTACTGCCCAGTGGCAGGAGTCTACCCATGCCAAGGGAGGCAATGCTGCCTACGCCAACCGAACCGGATGCGTACAGTGTCACACAAGCCAGGGCTTCCTGGAATATGTTGCCGAAGGTTCGGCTGCTGATATCTCCGTACCTCAGAACCCGATGCAGATCAACTGCCTCACCTGCCACGAGATCCACGAAACGTTCTCCACGGACGACTGGGCTCTTACCAAGCCCGGGGCTCAGACACTCGAAGTCAAGTATGCTGGTGCCGATGTCGTCTGGAACAAGGGAACAAGCAATCAGTGCGTCTTCTGCCACCAGTCGCGCAACGTATCACCTGCCCCCGTGGTCAACGGTGATGACTTTACCATTGCAAGCTCACGTATAGGACCGCACCACGGACCAAATGCCAACCTGATACTTGGCAAGACTCCGTTTGAGCTCCCCGGATCTGCCTATCCGGCAAATGTTCACTCAACTGCCAACGGATGCGTTACCTGCCATATGTCAATGCCATACGGCTACCAGGCAGGTGGTCATAATATGTCATTAACTTATGACTCACATGGTACCGAGACAAGGCTTTTAACAGGTTGCACGACATGCCATGAGATTGGCAACAGCCCTTATACCGCATTCAATGCCAAGATAACAGAGTTTCAGAATGAAATCAAGGAGATGCTTGAGGATCTTGAAGCGCAGGTTATCGCAGCCGGAATTTACAATCCCTCCTCTGAGCTGGCAAAAACAGGCACCTTTAAGGCCAATGCCGTTCTGGCTTACCTTAACTTTAATACCGTCAAGGAGGACAGAAGCCTGGGACTGCATAATCCCGACTATATTAAGACCCTGCTGGCCAACTCGATAGCTGCCATGACAGCCCTCGGATACCCTGTTCCGGAAGACTAGTGATCAGCAACAGTACAAAAAAAGCTGCCCCGAAAGAGGCAGCTTTTTTTATGTCCGGTAAGAGAGCTCTATTTCTTCAGCGATCTCATGTAGTTGACCATATTCCATATCTCAGTGTCAGGAATCTTTTTGTCGTAAGCAGGCATCTCACCTCTCCCGAATTTGGTCTGGTAAAATATCTCGCCATCGGTATAACCCTGGAAAGCTGCACCCGATAAATCTCCCGGGAAGGTTTTACACATTCGCCCCTTGGGTCCGTCACCGAGGCCTGTCTTCCCGTGACAGGAAGCACAGTTCTTTGCATACGCCATCTGGCCGGCTTTGACTGAAGCTGCATCTGCAGCAACAGGATTGGCCATTTTCTTGTATTCAGCAGGAATTTCCCAGGGCTCGCCCTTTTTCTGCTGCGCATTGGCAGTAACTGACATGAAGCCAAACGAGGCTGCCAGGAACATTACCGAAATTACTTTAATTGGTCTTTTCATAAACGATATTTTATATTTAAATCTATTAGTGACTCTCCTGCCAGCCGGTAATTATGCTCCTGAAATTACTCAGGGGCGTTCTGCCCATGGTGCTGACATAGAGATGTATGAACAGGAATATGACAACCAGGAATCCGAGAATGACGTGCAGCTGGTCCGTAAGGAATATTCCGCTGAATCCCAGGAATTTCTTCAGTATGAACTCGGGGAACATCAGCGCCCACCCGGTAATGAAAAGCCCGGGGAGGGCAAGATACATCACTGCGACATATGACACCTGCTGGAGAGGGTTGAACTTTCGTTCGCTGGTCACGGGGAATGGTGCATCCTCACCTTTGAAAAAGCCGTACGCGTAATAGCGTCCCTGTTTCCAGAGTCTCTTCCCCAGACCCTTCATCACCAGGAGATAATTTTTGCCGTTGGATGTGAACAGATTTCCAAAGAGAAAAAGTGTGTAGCTTATTGTAAGAAGCACGCCGCACACATTGTGAATGGAGACTGCTCTCTGGAACTTAACGACAAGTGCGTTATCCGGATCTGAATAGAGCATGCTGAATCCCGTCACAATCAGGAACAGGCAGAGAACTGCATTGGTAAGGTGCCAGAGCCTGACCCAGGCGGGATAGTGATAGAAATTCTTACTCATGAACTTACTACTTTGGTTTATAAACTATCCTGAAAATGGTGTGTATGAGGGCAATTACAAGAGTCATGCCAATTATCAGCAATCCTGTGAAGGATATCAGTTTACTGCGGTTAGCCCCGATCACGTATGAATCATTTCTGAGCATCACTCCATTGACAAATCCCTTCTCATCACGTCTCTCCTTCGCTGCATATTTGTACAGCGTCCCCATCAGTATGGAGTTCTGGCTGTGACAGTCAGCACATCCCCTGACAGCACTGTCAGCCGGCATGACCTCATGTGCCACCAGTACACTGTCATTCATGCGGGTATGGCAATCAATACACCTGACCGCCTCCAGGTGACGTTCAACATCAGGCAGCCACTCATGTTTCGGAAGCACAATCTCAACATTCTCATCGGTGATCAGGCCCATGACATCAGCATTACTGTGACAGCGGAGACACATTTCATTTGACCGGACTATGTATTCCCTGCCTCCCTGTGTCTGACGGGCAAGAGGATTGTAATAATGCGGGTCATGGCACTTCCAGCATGTAATCAGGCCGTCAGTTGCAGTATAGTGAACACTTTTCTGATACTCTGCGTCGATCTCCTCAAACCTGTACTGTTCATAGTTCGGATCATATCCGTGACAATCAATGCACCCCCATGATGGTTCAAAACGGGCCTCAATGGAATGAGGGAAGGTTTTAAACTCCCCGGAATGACAGTCGAGACAACTGAAACTCCAGTGAACTGAGTTATAGAACATCCC
>CAZFIF010000123.1:0-7465 GCA_964519065.1 uncultured Rikenella sp. | reverse complement strand
GGACTTGAACGCTCGCTGCAACAATAAGGACCTCCCCTGCAAGCAGGCTCCTCACTAAAATGACTCACCGGCTCATTTTTTTACATTCGGCCCCCATTCAAGTCCTAGCTGGGGAGCGAAGCAAGTCAACCACTTCCGTGAATTTCACGGAGGTGGTTTTTCTTTTGGGCCAGTTTTGGGCCAGGTTCTGGACGAAACCGTACAATTTGACGATCAAAGTTTATCTTAGACTTTTGTAATATTGTAGATGTTCTGCATCCTCAAATCAATATTTGAAATAATATCAGCACAATCTTTCAGTTCTTTTGCGATACTTTCCTTCTTCCCGCTGGCCAGTCTATATGAAAGTTCATGCTCCAGTGATGCCCATAAATCCATTGCAATCGTTCGGATCTGAATCTCAACTTTCACAAGTTCTGCGCCTTCTGACAAAAACACGGGAACAGTCACTATAAGGTGGAGGCTCCTGTAACCGTTTGGTTTTGGTTCCTTAATATAATCAGATCTTCGAAGGACTGCAATGTCATTCTGTGCAGTAAGCAGGTCGGCTATCAGGTAGACATCGTCAATATAAGAACATATTACCCGAACACCAGCTATATCAGTAAGATTTTTCCTGGCAGATTCAACGCTAATCTCAAAGCCACGCTGTGAGAGCTTTCTGAAAATACTTCTTGGCGACTTAACCCTGTCCGTTATGATGTGTATCGGATTCCGATCCTTAACAAACCTAAATTCATCATTAAGGTTTTCAAGCTTTGTTGTGATTTCCCGGGCAGCTGATGAATACAGATTCTCAGTAGTACGAAATGAATTAATTGCTTCAATGATTTGTTTGGGTAAGTCCTGTTCAGTTAATCCATCAAGCAGATAGGAAGTTTTATTAAGATCAAGTTTGGACATGGCTTCTATAAGATTTTCAGTAGTATTCAAATTTATTAATAAGAAGGATGACCTCCTTACAAGTCCCTAACACTGTTTTGTTTTTTAGCAAGCTAAGCACATCATGGGTAAAATTACAAAAAAAAGCACCTGCCTAAAGGGATCGGGTTTTCCTACTCACTTCTATCAGACCACAGTTAAATAAATATAAGTTTTCTTTCCTGATGGCAGAGATGGTCGTTCCTCTGCTTCTTCTCACATGTAAAAATGAGCAGGTACTACCAACACAGGATGAAGCTAAAGCAGCAATCCGGGAAAAGATTACGGCTGCAAATGACAAATGGGCTGCCGGCGATCCGATGGGATTCACTGAGTGTGCCGCCCCGGATATCATCTGGAGCGATGACCTTGGTGCCCAGAACCGGATCATAGGGTATGGGGCACTTAATTCATACCTGGAAGCCTTTAAAGGTCAGATTCCTCCCCACCAGCATGTACTCATTGATCCGGTGTTCCAGTTTTATGACGATATGGTAATTGTATCTTACCGTTACCAGGGAACATTCGAGGGGGAAGCAGGTGCTCCATGGAAGGTTACATCGGTGTACAGGTATGCCGACGGTGATTGGTTATCAGTACATGAAAACTGGACTGAAGTAAAACAGGAATAAAAAGCCAGATCGCCACTCCAGGGCTATAAACTGAGAACTGATAGAAAGCCGCGCCTTGAATGACCCCGGGCTACTGATTACCGTTGACTTGAACCCTTTTCTCGTCGCGGTAACTTCTGATGTTGCCCTGTTCCTTAAGATACCTTATCAGTGCCTCGGCCGTTGTGAAGAAGAGCGATTGCCCGGGGTCAGCGTGCGCGTAACTGTAAACCTGCGTCATGTAGCTGTTCATGGCAACCGAATAGATATGGTTCATCTCGAGAGGGGTCCCCTCTTCGGTCAGAATGCTTATCTCTTCAGGATCGCCATCCGCATCAAGCTTAAGTTTTGTTCTGATCCCTGATGGCAGGAGAGGTGACCTGTCGTCAACCGGCCAGGCGGCACGCATGAGAGAGTAAAGCTCCTCACCGGTGAGCTTCGTTACTACCAGCTCATTGCCAAACGGATCGAGCTGGTAAACATTCTTTATGGAAACCGGACCCTTCTCCAGGCGGTCAATACGTACACCACCAGGGTTCATCAGTGCTATATCCGCCCCGGCAGCCTCGCGCTGCGCATCGGCCATAAGGTAACCCAGCTCCTCATACGAGGAGAAGTCGTCAGTGGCTGTTGCAATCACCTCGTTCAGCACCGGGTTGTCATTATACCTGTCAACCATGGCGCGGATGGCCGGTGCCTCCTTCTTCGAGTTTCTGATGTCGATCAGCTGCATGCTTCTCTGAATTGTCCCATCACCGCTGACCGTCAGCCTGATCAGAGTGCCGTATTTCAGTTTATTCTCTGCCTGGGTGATCATGATACCGTTGTGAATCTGTTCCTTTCCGACACGCGTATGTGAATGGCCACCGATGATCAGGTCAAGACCCGCCGGCATACTGTTGGCCAGCTTAACATCCTCTTCAAAGCCCAGGTGCGTCAGTGCAACGAAGATATCACTGCTGTCTATAAGCCAGAGGTATTCAGGTGCAGTTTCAAACGGTGAACGAAAAGAGAATGCCCTTGCATTGTCGGGGTGAGTATCAGGGATACCGTTCTGGCCGAGTTGTAGCAGCCCCAGGAAAGCAATTTTAAGGCCGTTGGGCAGTGTGATGATTTTGTATGGGCTAATCCGGAGATTCATCTCACTCTCCGTTGATACATTGGCACATATGAAACTGAAATTTGCCTTGCCGGTCAGATTGCCAAATCCTTCCGGACCGGTATCAAACTCATGGTTGCCCACGGCGCTGAGGTCAAAGCCTGTGGCATTCATCAGGTCAATGACCGGCCAACCTTTCTCCGGAAACTGATCGTTAACCGGGTTTCCCGTCTGGTTATCGCCGGCGGCTACCAACAGCATATCAGGATAAATGGCTTTAAGGCTGTCAACTATCCAGGCCAGCTTCGGGAAGTTATCGATAGCCGCATGCATGTCATTTACGGAAAAGATGACAGCCTGTCGCTGAGCCTGAACGGCTGTACCTGCATCTGTTCTGGATGCAGGGGAGGTAATGGTGTGCTGTCCGGCAGCCGGAGAGTCTATGCCTTGCAGTTCCGTGGCCGGGGAAGCTCCTGTATGCTTTTCATCAGAAGGTGTAACGCCGGTATGTTTTACACTGCCGCAGCCTGAGATAAGTGCCATGGCCAGTAGTACAACAATAATTTTCATGGAGGCAGCTATCTTCCGGCGTCCGGATAGAATAAAAAGCACGTTACCTTCCGACAGCTCCCCGTCGGGGGCAACTCTGTTTCCAAAGCGATCCTCGACAGGAGGCAGCCTTTTAGGCACTCTTCTGCCTGACTGAGTATAAAAGCTGACGATGGCGTCTTTTACCCTGGCTCCGCTATGCAGCTCAAGCGCGGTGTTGTTTACTGTGATTTTCATTATAGTGGGTTTTGAGGGCCTGAGGATATAAAGTTCGGTTTTTTTCAGTTAAATAGTTCCACCGGCTCTGTAATATTATTCATTTTCAATCACTTTATCGGGGGAATAAATCAGACCTACAGGTATCTCTTCGCCATCAGGACTGGCAAAAATGGCATAATATCCGGCCGTAATAATCATCAAGATTTTTTGTGAATGTTGTCCTCAAAGATTCTCCTGATGCATGCAAGCAGGTCTTCGGGTGTTTCAGCAATCTGATCAGGATGGGTTGCCGCCAGTGCTTCCACGGGGCTCAGTCCCCAGGTTACGGCAATAACCCTGATCCCGGCTTTCCTTGAGGCCTCCACATCCCTTGTCTCATCCCCAACATAGATAACGCTCTCCGGGGAGATCTTTTCATGATCAAGTAATCGCCTGATAACCTTTGTCTTGCCAAAGTAACTTTTGCCGCTGTAGATAAAATCAAATGTATCTGACAGGTTATTGACATCGAGAAACATACTGACGTTTCTGACGGAGTTGGAGGTCAGTATTCCCATACTGAAACCTGCATTTTTGATATCCCTCAGGGCGGGGACTACATCCTTTGCAGGTTTTACATCAGGTATATGTGCAGCCAGCTCTTTTCTTATCCGGAGAAGCAATGAGAACAACTTCAGCTTTGTTATCCCGTAACTCATCAGAATCTCCTGCGGCTTCCGGGTTTTCAGCAGTTCCCTGTCCTCCTTCCTGGCCGGGATGCAGCCGTATTCCTCCGCAATCCTGTTGTATATGTCCAGGGAGAGCTCAAGGGTATCGGCCACCGTACCGTCAAAATCAAAGATGATATACTTTTTATCCCTCATAGCATCAGAATTTAATATAAATTACTCCTGATTTTGGAAGTGCAATTTAAAAACAAAGGACTGAAACTTGCATGACCAATGGATCACATATTGATTTGCATACAAAATTTCATGCAAGTTCCATTTGACCAATGTAATAAGTATTTATATACGAATGAAAAAGATTACAGTTCTGGGAGCCGGCATGGTAGGCAGGGCGATGGCCGTGGAGCTGTCGAAGAAGCACCGTGTCACCTCGGCGGATATTGACGCGAAAGCACTGGGCATGTTGCCGGAGTCAACCGGCATTCAGAAGATCCATCTTGACGTCACAGACCATGATGCACTCGCCTCAGCTATCAGTGGCTCTGACACTGTTATTTCTGCTGTCCCCGGATTCCTGGGGTTGCAGACAATGGAGCAGGTCATCAGGCAGAAGAAGGATCTGGTGGACATCTCCTTTCTACCCGAGGATGCCGGGCATCTTGATCCGCTGGCCAGGGAGAACGGTGTGACGGTGGTCATGGACTGCGGTGTGGCGCCTGGGATGCCCAATTACATTGTGGGGTACCACAATGAGAGAATGAAAATAGAGGCGATGGAATATATGGTCGGTGGCCTGCCGAAGACCAGGAGATGGCCTTTTGAATACAAAGCCCCTTTCTCTCCGTGCGATGTCATTGAAGAGTATACCCGCCCGGCGCGCTATGTTGAGAACGGGAGAACGGTCGTAAAGCCAGCGATGAGCGATCCGGAAAAAATATTTTTTGACGGGGTGGGCACACTGGAGGCTTTCAACACCGACGGACTGAGGTCGCTCATCCGTACCATGAACCATATTCCCGATATGAAGGAAAAGACGCTCCGCTACCCCGGGCACATCAACCTCATTATGGCCCTGAGAGATGCGGGTTTCTTCGGGAATGAGCCTGTCACCGTGGAAGGCACGGAGGTGACTCCCATTGATTTCACCTCGAAGATCCTTTTTAGTGCATGGAAACTGGGTGAGGAGGAGCCGGAATTCACTGTTATGCGGATAAAGATCAGGGGGATGGAAAAGGGAGCCGCCAGGGAGATCACATACGATCTGTATGATGAGTTTGACCCGGTAGAGAAGCTCTCTTCGATGGCCAGGACGACAGGTTTCACTGCCACGGGAACCGCGGAGATGATACTGAACGGCATTTTTACCGAAAAGGGAGTCTTCCCGCCTGAGCTTGTGGGCAGGGATGAGAGGTGTTTCGAGTTCATTATCAGCTATCTGCGCGATCGCAATATACACTACAGGGTTACCTCCCGGAACATTCAATAACCACCGGATCCGAAAGAAGAAGGCAAGATTCAGGGCACAAATTGTAACCCTGTGCTCCATAAATACGTTTAACCCTGTGCAATGCAACCCGGCGAGGGGGATGTAGTCACAGGTTCATGAAAAAATGGATCCTTTATAGTATTACTGTACTCTTATCTTTCAATCTGTATGGGCAGGACTGTACCATAATTTCGAAGGCGAACAACATTACGCCTGACAAACTGTGTTCACCCGTCACCGCCACGTGGACTGTCAGCTATACTGGCGTCAACGATGCGGGTTCTCCGGTGAGCATCAGGTTTGACTGGGACAACGGTACGGTTGAGACGGTTAATGCGGTGCGTACCGGGCCGGGTGTCTTCGAAGCCACGGCCATAGTTACTTATACCTCTGCAGGCAGTGTCTGCAACTATCATCCACAGGCCACCCTGGTTGTGAACGGTGTCCTCTGCACCTCCTCGTCGCAGGAACAGATAGTGACCGTCTGGGATGACGACGATCACAACGGGGGTCACATGCACATCAGCCCCACTGTTTACCCTATCTGTTTCGGCAACAGTGCCAACGTGCGGTTCCAGGACCTGACGCAGTTCAACTGTGTCCCGCCGCAGGAGAGAGACAACCCTAATGTCAGCACAAGATGGATACAGTGGATTTACGGTACTGACAACACCATGACGGGGGCGCCTGTCACCATTGACGGCAGAACGCGGACCTTCCCATTCACCGATAATGTCATCACTCTCACCGGCCCTGTCACCGGCTCCGGCATATGGTCTGACGTCATCTTCGTGGCTGATGACAAACTTACGGGGCAGTATTTTGAGGTGACGCTCAGAAACTGGAACTACTGCAACCCGTATGATGACCCGAATATTCCCGGTGGTCCCCGTGACCACATAAACGGAGACCATCCTCCTGTGGAGACCACTGCAATCATCCTCATTGTTCCCTATCCTGATGCAACCATCACTCCTGTTGACCCCATGTGTGCCAATGAACCCCCTGTTACCCTCTCTGCACATGATCCGGGCGGCACCTGGTCGGGTGCGGGCATAACAGGAAACATCTTTGATCCCACTGTAGCCGGTCCTGGGAACCACACTGTCAGGTATGATGTCACCAACGCCGACGGTTGCAGCGACAGGGATGAAGCTGTGATCACGGTGTATCCGGTGCCCGATGCTACGATACTTTCAGAGGGTATTGTATGTTCAACCGATCCCCCGATAACTCTGACGGCCCGTGATCCGGGAGGTATATGGTCAGGAACGGGCGTGGCTACAGGCGTTTTCTATCCTGCAGTGGCCAATACGGGCAACCATGTCATCTCCTATTCCATCACTGACGCCAATGGCTGCACTGACAGTGATGATGCAATATTGACGGTAGCCACGCCTGATGCAACCATAACGCCTGTTGACACACTCTGCGAAGACAGTCCGCCGGTAACTCTGATGGCCCATGACCTGGGTGGCATCTGGTCAGGCCCCGGAGTTGTCGGCAACCAGTTTTTCCCCGCCATGGCAGGTGCCGGAGACCATCTCATCAGGTACAACATCGTGAACACCGACTGCCGTGATGAGGATAGTACGATCATCACCGTCATGCCTCTGCCGATAATTATCATCGAGGATCCCGGGCCTGTATATATCAACGATCCGCCGGTGGCCCTGACGGCCTATCCCACAGGAGGCAGCTGGTCAGGCACCGCACTGTCAGGAAATGTCTTTGACCCGGCAGCGGCCGGTCTGGGGACACACACCCTCACCTATTCAATGCCTCCTCACAGCTGGGGCTGCGCGGCCTCCGGGAAAATAAGAGTCACCGTAATCATGCCGCCGATGCCCGAGGCGAAGTTTGAGGGTGAGGCAGCAGGCTGTGCTCCCCTGACTGTTCACTTCAGGAATAA
>CAZFIF010000122.1:0-7493 GCA_964519065.1 uncultured Rikenella sp. | reverse complement strand
ATATAACCATCCCCGCCACCGGGTTTAGGCTCTGTCCTGAGTATCTCGATGGTCTTGAACAGGTCACCGTCGAAATTGTAGAAATCAATTTTCTTGATCTTCAGGCCCTGTTTTTCAAGCCATGTAACTTTCCTTGAGAAACCATACTTGTCGGCCACGTCATCATCCACAGGGACGCTCTCAATAACCCACATTCCGTTTTCACCTGACCCTGGCATGTGAGTTATGCTGAAATCGGAATTTGCTCCCGAGGCCATGTCAGCATTGGTGAATTCAGAGCTCATAAAGCTCTTGCCCTTCTCAGTGCTTACGATCCGCCTGGTCCGCCTGAGGGCTGGCAGATAGATCCACATGTCATCCTGGCTATCCTTATTGTCAATGATCAGCATTGCCGTACCTCTCACATCGGCCGGCTCGAGAAACTTCATCATTCGCTTTTCGGTGTCTCCGTAGGTTTTGGATACCATATTGACCACCCTTGTACGGGTGGCACCGTTTCTTTCAGTTATTGTCAGTGTAACGGTCGACTGCAGGTTGCCGGACATTGTCAGGTCACGGCTTCTGTCCATCAGTTGCGTGGCGTCGGGCTGTTGTGCCGTGAGTGCCTGCAATGACGCTATCAGCAGTGCTGACAGCAGATAAAACATCTTTTCCATTTTTGTCTTTTTTTATAGTTGTACGATTAATATCAGCTTCTATGAAGGCAGGTTTGAACCAGAGCATGAAGGCGGGAATAACGATTATCGCGCATAGCAGGCACGAGCCGATGGAGAGAAATACCAGGTACCCGAAATATCTTATGGAGAGGAATCCCGATACAAATGTGGCGGAGAACCCGGCTATGACACTCAGTCCGTTTATCACAATGCTTCTTCCCGTAGTGCGATATGTCATGGCTATGGCAGCGGCATGGTTCAGCCCTTTGCGCAGCTCACTGTTATACCTCCAGAGGAACTGGATGGTAAAGTCTACCCCTACGCCAATCATGATTGAAGATAGGAGGGCTGTGGCAGCATCAATGGCAACATTTGTCAGCCCCATCACCCCGAACTGAATTACTATGGATACCGCCAGGGGTATTGATCCGATCACTCCTCCCCGGGCAGAGCGGAAGATAACTGACAGCAGTATGAACACTGCCAGCAGCGCAAACAGCAGTGACGATACCTGACCCTGTATTATCTTCTGCGCAAAATCGGCCATGATGATGGCATATCCACCCAGGGTTATTTCCGCGGGGAAGTCTGCAGTATAATTTCTTATCTCGTCACGGAGACCCCTGATGATCTCATTCTCCGGCTTTGACAGCTTAACCAGCAGATGGGCCTTCGTATTTTCGAAATTCATGAGCTGCTTCCAGTCGTCGGGGTTGCCACTCATGTTGTACAGCTCGAACATCTGGGCTATCGCCTGTGACGAATCCGGGATCTTGTCATAACCCGCTTCTCCCGGCTCATATAGCGCTTTGCTCATCTCCCTGACCACGTCAGCAATTGAGAAGACGTTTCCGACACCCTCCTGTTGCTTCAGATGGCGTGTGAGGTCATCGATACCCTTCATCACGGCAGGATCCTTGATGTCTCCGCTTATCATCACCGAGATGGTCTGTGACCCGCCGAATTTTGAGTTTATCAGTTCCGAGGCCTTTCTGACCGGGTGTTTGTGAGGAAAATAATTTTCCTGGTTGGTGTCTATTCTCAGGAAGGCGATACCTGTGCTTACTGCCAGGGTTATTACAGCAGAGGCCAGCAGCACCCTCCCGGGGCGGCGGATGACCAGTCCTGAGAGGGCGCCAATGGCACGGCTCAGCAGGTCTTTCGAGTGGTCTTTCGGTGGCCGGCTCTTTATTCCCGGTCTCTCCCTGAGGTAGATCAGTGAAGGTATCAGCAGAAGACTCAGTGCCAGTGCCACGGCAACGCCCGAGGCAGCCAGGATGCCCACCTGCCTTGCAGGTATTATCGAGTGTGCCAGCAGGCCCAGCAATCCCGCAATGGTGGTCAGCCCGCTGAACAATATCGGCATCCGGAGTGATCCGGTCAGTTGTCTCACCATCTCCCTTCTGCCCGGTGGCATCTCTGAGCGCTTCAGCTCCTTGTAGCGCGTAACCAGGTAGATACCGTAGTTGTTCGATACCGATATCAGGATTATCGGCACCAGCAGGCTCAATAATGAAAATTTCCATCCAATCAGCGGTATCAGACCCATGGTGATGATCAACGTAAGCACCACCACGCTGAAAGGCATGAACACACTCTTCCAGTCGCCCAGGCTCAGCTTGAGCACCAGCAGCATTATTACAAGTGCAATGGGTATAAGAAATATTGCATCGTGGTTGACATCCTCCACGATATGACGTCGTATATAGGGAAGGCCGCCCGTCAGGATCTTCTTCCCGCTCTCCTGCGCAGCG
This sequence comes from uncultured Rikenella sp., assembly GCA_964519065.1. Classification (GTDB taxonomy): domain Bacteria; phylum Bacteroidota; class Bacteroidia; order Bacteroidales; family VadinHA17; genus SR-FBR-E99. Next base: position 5,083 of record CAZFIF010000122.1, on the reverse strand, counting down.
ATGATGGAGTCAACCCTGTTCAGAGTGACATACTCGGGTACGTCAGGATTGATCGTTCCCGTTACAGCTGCTGCCGTCATGTCTTCAGATACCGAGATTCCCAGTGCGAACTGGTTAGCCAATATATCTTTACGCAGTTTCTCGGTCCTGGCAGGAGTGTCCGGGATCCTTCTTATCAGAGGATCGACTATCATCATTCCATCGCGGCCCTCAATCTTGCGTGCGGTAAAAACGGAATTGACGGTACTTATACCCTGCATCCTGGAGAAGCCCCTGTCGATCTCCTTTATGCTGCCCAGGTTCTCAGGAGTAAGCACCGAACTGTCGGTCAGCAGTACCAGTATCATATCCTGTACCCCGAAATCCTTTTCGATGGAGTCGGTGCTGACCCGTGAGGACATGCTGCGCGGCACGAAGTTCCTGATCTCCGGATCAGTCTCAACAGTGGGTATCAGTAGTCCCAGTGCCACTGCCAGCGCCGCAGAGACTGAGATTATCCACCATTTGTATTTAACAATAAAACCAGCCATTTTTTCAGAACTCTATTTTTATTGAGAAGAAGGCAGCCTTCATGAAGTCATCTATTATGTCATACAGTCCGCCTTTGGCACCTGAATAGTGTTCAAGCCCGGCGCTCAGTGTTACTCCATCGGCAGGTTTGAACTCCACCGCAGGCATAAGCAGAAAGTCATGCGATGTGAAATTATAGAGGGCTGATACTGACGGGATCACTCTCCCGTACAGGAGTTCGGCCTCAAACCTCAGTCCGGCAGAATGGTAATACTCGTGCATCTGGTTGTTGTACAGCCTTCCGAAGGCCTCAGTCTGCATCCTCGTGAATTCAACCGGGTCGAACCCGGGTGTATTGAAAAGCTCAGCGAGGGCAGCCATATCAGGCTCGGTGCCGATGATCGGATCATAGGGGGAGGCATAAAAGTCAAGGACCTTTTTCCCGGAATATTCAGCAGTAATCCTCACTGCACCGGGTGTCCAGTCAATGCCAGCCACCCACTCAACCTGGGAAAAGGGAACCTCCTCGTTGCCCTCCTTATCCTCAACCGGATCGCTCCATGCCAGGGCTCCCCGCAATACAACAGGTGAGATGACCGTCTCAAAGTCTAAGCCTGCATGGTTTATTAAATATGGAACACCCGTGATGGTTATCAGAGGGTTCATCGGGTCACTGTAGTCAGCTGTAGTGAGGGCAAGCCCGGGGGTAAGGTCAGGACCGTGGAAAAACTGGATCCCGGCGTCAAAGCCACCCAGCAAGAAATCGCCCCTGAAGCCGTACGAGTGGAGCCCGTCGGCGGGATCCAGTCCGCCCGGCATCACCAGGGTGATGTTCTGCGGCAGCTCAAGAGGGGCGGTCATGAGCAATGACGGATTCCAGAACGGTGCGGCAACAACCGACAGCCTGAATCGTGAGCCGGCATTAAGCGTCAGTTCTCCGAGAAGGTTTCCCATATCCCTGTCCTCAAAATCAGGACTCCTGTATATAAAGTCTGTCGGGTTGAACCTCGAGAGAGGAGTGAAGAGATCGGTTCTGCCCCATTTTACTATCTTCTTTCCCAGCGACAGGCTCATGAAGCCGTTATAGTACATACCCCATGCCTCTCTCACATAGAGGTCGCTGACAATATCACCGTACTGCCTGCCCATCCTGACACGGAGATCAGCAAAGCCCTTGTAGCTAAGATTGTCTGTGGCTGTGAGTGTCAGTGCGGCATCGGCGAAGGCTGCGTTGATGTCATGTTCATAATCGCCTGTGCTGAGGTAGAGGCCACCCCTGACAAATCCTCCGGGAGTAAACGTCTTCTCCTGTGCTGTCATCATCAAAGACAACAGCATAAACATAAAAACAATGGAAAACCGTCTGACCATGATTGAATTTTCGGTCAAAGTTGAGCATGATCAGCCGTTTTATCGACCGAACCACACGGTCAGTACTACCGGAGAGGAGGCAAGATGTATTAGCCTAGCGGATCGAACCCTTCAGGAGGACTTTGACATCTCTTTCCTGTAGACGCTGGGGGTCTTTCCGGTGTAGGCCTTAAAGAAGCTGTTAAATGTTGATTTTGAATTGAATCCGGCATCATAGGCGATGGCCAGCAGTGTATAGTGCTGGTATTTCGGGTCGTTCATACGGCTCAACGCCTCCCTGATCCTGTATTCGTTGACAAAGGAGAAGAAGTTCCGGCCGTATTTTTCATTGAGTACTTCAGTAATGTAATGGCGTGGAATACCCGTCTTTACTGCCAGGTCATTGATAGTCAGATCTCCGTCCAGATACAGCTTCTCCTCATCCATGATCTTCAGCAGCCTGGTGAGATATTCTTCAGCCTGTTGCGGCCGCAAGCCACTCCTGGCATATCTCTCAGCCGTGGAGGAGTCGTTGGTATCATCCTCGTCGTCCAGTGGTACCGGGAAATTAAGTATCTCAGGCTGTCGGACAGCATAGAAGCTGTAAGCAAAGGAGAAAAAGGTAATAAATACGAAGGTCATGACATATGGATCAAAGGGAAGGAGTCCGGCAAGAATTTTTATTCCTCCCAGGATAAAGACGACGACATACCCGCTATAGAAGGTGATTGACAGTATCTTGAGCCAGTTGAGGGTCAGTTTAGCAGAGGTATAGGATACCAGGTCGCGAAGATGTCTTTGATGGTTACGTATCTCAAGGAAGGCAAGTATACTATAGACGGTCACTGAAAGGAAGAAGATGACGCTATAGACGATTCTCAGGGGAATAAACCTGTCAGTCACCAGGAAGCCGGTGAGGTCATCGAAGATTGGTTCTTCGCGGAAGATGACCGAGACAGCAAAGAATACGACAAAGGGAATGAAATGGAGTGCATGCCAGGGCGAGAACCTTCGTGACGGCACGGTCATATGGCGTACATAGAGGAACAGGAGAGGGCCATAGGTAAGTGAGATGAAGGGGAAGGAGTACATGTCGAGCACCGTGCGGTTGATAAGAGCAAATATCATCTCGATACAGAACAGAAACAGCCATGCCGTCATGATCCTGCTTGCCGTGCTGTACGGCCGCCGTGTTGCTATCAGCAGTCCTGCAAAGAACGACTGGGATATGCCTACAAACAGAACAGGTAATACAAAATCCATGATACCATAATAATGGGTAAATTTAACAAAAGGAAGAAAAAATAGCTACTTTTGAGTTACATGACACAAACATAAGAGACTGAAATGAGCATTTTACTTAACTCGGGGTCAAAGGTAATAGTCCAGGGTTTCACTGGAAGTGAGGGCACCTTTCATGCCGGTCAGATGATAGAGTACGGTACGCAGGTTGTTGGCGGAGTGACTCCCGGCAAGGGTGGACAGACCCACCTGGGACTGCCGGTCTTCAACACTGTAAGGGATGCCGTGAAGGTCACCGGAGCTGATACTTCCGTTATCTTCGTGCCGCCAGCCTTTGCTGCAGATTCTATTATTGAAGCAGCCGATGCAGGCATAAAGCTGATAGTAACCATCACGGAGGGCATTCCCACCTCAGACATGGTTAAGGTAAAGAAGATACTTGCCGGGTATGACACGGTGCTCATAGGTCCCAACTGTCCGGGGGTCATTACTCCGGGTGAAGCCAAGGTCGGCATTATGCCCGGTTTCATACATCAGAAGGGCAGGGTGGGTGTTATATCCCGTTCCGGGACGCTGACATATGAGGCTGTCGATCAGCTTACCAAACTGGGACTGGGGCAGTCGACATGCGTTGGTATCGGTGGTGACCCGGTGATAGGGTCCACTTCCCTCGATATTATCAAAAGGATGATGGCTGACAGTGATACCGATGCGATAGTGCTCATAGGTGAAATAGGCGGTCAGATGGAGACAGACGTGGCATACTGGGTCAGAGAGCATGGCACAAAGCCGGTGATCGGATTCATTGCGGGACAGACAGCTCCGAAGGGGCGCCGCATGGGACATGCCGGTGCCATCATAGGGGGGAAGAATGACACGGCAGCTGCCAAGATGAAGATTATGGAGGAGTGCGGCATTCATGTTGTCAGATCGCCGGCTGACATAGGTGTCACCGTTGCGCAGGTGCTGCATAAGTAAATGCAGATCCCTCCCCGGGGAACCACGATTGGTGGTTTGGATTTTCACCTATCACTGTAAAATCAGACCTTTTTATGTAAGTTTGTGCCCAAAATTGAGGAAAATGAAGCTTGCATGAGCAGTATCTCAGGAAGGTATCTCTGGATAAAACCTCATACAAGCTCCAACTGACCCTGGAAAACATTAAAATATGCAGATGAAACTACTGGAAGGAAAAACAGCTGTGATCACTGGCGGATCACGAGGTATTGGCAAGGGCATCGCCCTGCGTTTTGCTGCCGAGGGAGCCAATATTGCGCTCACGAACATAATCGACAACGAGGAGTTTGCCGATGCTGTTAAGGAGATAGCCGCGCTTGGGGTAAAGGCTAAGGGATATGTGTCTGATGCTTCCGTATATATTGATGCCGAGAATGTTATTGATGAGATAGTAAAGGACTTCGGCAGGGTGGACATACTTGTGAACAATGCAGGCATCACCCGTGACACTCTTCTTATGAGGATGACGGAGGAGCAGTGGGACCAGGTGCTGACCGTGAACCTGAAGTCGGTCTTCAATCTCACCAAGGCTGCCATCAAGCCGATGATGAAGCAGAAGTACGGATCGATCATCAACATGAGTTCGGTAGTGGGTGTCAGCGGCAATGCCGGACAGTCTAACTACTCCGCATCAAAGGCGGGCATTCTCGGTTTCACCAAGAGTGTAGCCAAGGAGCTGGGTTCGCGCAGTGTTCGTTGCAACGCCATAGCCCCGGGTTTCATACTTACGGAGATGACAGGCAAACTTCCAGAGGAGGTGAAGAGCGATTGGATATCAAAGATACCACTCAGGCGTGGCGGGTTACCTGAAGATGTGGCAAATGTTGCTCTCTTTCTGGCGTCAGATCTCTCTTCGTATGTCACCGGGCAGACCATTAATGTCTGCGGTGGCATGCTGATGTAAAATGTTTTTGATTTGAATTATTTATTATATTTGCACCGGCAGGGCGCTATTCCCTCAAGC
>CAZFIF010000121.1:0-7511 GCA_964519065.1 uncultured Rikenella sp. | reverse complement strand
ATGTATTTCACTATCTCAAGGTGCCCGTCACTGCTGACAGGCAAAAACTCAGTCAGTCCCTGTACCAGACCAAAAATCAGGGCTTCGTACCAATTCATTCCTTCCTCCCGTAATCCGTGTAATTGAAAATATTACTCCCTGGGTCTTTTCATAATCGCATATATCTCAAAAATAAACCCTGCAAGGACGATCAGCGGAGCAAGGGTTATCCTCCTGAAACTGAATATATCCTCTGAGAAGACTTTTGGATCATCAGACCGTCCCCCGGCCATGAGAATGAACCCCAGAATAATGACACCGAATCCGATGGCCATCAGCTTGTAATTCTCTCTTCCCAGGGCAAACCCCGGTTTTTTATCATCTTCTTTTTTAGCAACCATATTTTCTAATAATATAATTTGTCTTCGTGTATACCCAGATACCTGTTGACGGCAAAGAAAGTTGAAACTGCATTTATCACCACTCCGGCCACTGCCAGTGCCAGGCAGAGCAACAGGAACAGATTTATATTCTCATATGTGAACAGCGTAAAGAACTCCTTTTCTATCAGATACATAAGGCCCATGAGCAGCCCTATGGCTATGAGCGCCGCCAGGAACCCAAAGAAGAGGCTACGGAAGATGAAGGGTTTCCTGATGAACGACCTGTTGGCCCCGATCAGCTGCATGGTGTTGATAAGGAACCTCTTGGAGTAGATTGAGAGCCTTATTGTATTGTTGATGATCGTCATTGCTATAAGGAAGAGCAATACGCTAATGATGAGCAGAAAGAGAGTAATCTTGCGGACATTGTCATTTATCAGGTTAAGAATTGACTCCTGGTAGTAAACTTCATCAACCACAGGATACTCCGTGATAACCTTTTCGAGCTTAATCACACTGTCAGGATGGGTGTATTCGGCAAGAAGGTACACATCAATCGTTGGCATAAGGGGGTTATATCCCAGAAAATCAAGAAAATCCTCACCCAGCTCCTCCGTCAGCTTGACGGCAGCCTCATCCTTTGAGACATATTCAGTCTGCTTGACATATGGCCTGGCATCCAGCTCCTTTTGAAGCATTTTGATGTCGGCTTCCCTGGCATCTTCCTTGAGCATTATTGTAAACGACAGACTCTCACGGAAATAGTCTGAAAGCTGTCGGGCGTTGATCAGTACCATGCCCAGTATGCCCAGAAGAAAAAGGACTAATGACACGCTGACGACAAGTGTCACATAGGAACTGCCCAATCTGTACCTGGATATTCCTCCTGCTGGTTTTGTCACTGTAAAAACTTTGTGTCAAAAATAGTACACAAACCGCCAATTTCTGCAGGAGGCCGGTGATTTTTTAATAACAGGCTAACTATCTGATGCTTGAAGAGACATAATGATCACATATCGACCACGGTTATCCAACCGGATTCATCGGGCTCATCGCCGTACTGAATGCCTACCAGCTTGTTGAATAGCTTAAGTGAGACAGGTCCCGGATTACCGTCCTTGCAGTATTCATAGATCTTCCCCGTATCGGGGTCAACAATCTTTGCTATGGGGCTGATGACGGCAGCGGTTCCGCATGCTCCTGTCTCACTGAACTCTGCCAGTTCTTCCACGGGCACTTTCCGTTTCTCTGTTTTCATTCCCATCTTCTCCGCTAGGGAGATCAGGCTCTTGTTTGTAATTGACGGCAGGATCGATTCTGACAGCGGGGTTATGTAGGTGTTGTCTTTTATGCCGAAGAAATTGGCGGGTCCGCATTCATCAATATATTTTTTCTCTTTGGCATCAAGGAATAGTGCATTACCGTATCCTCCATCGCGTGCCTTGATGATAGCCCTGAGACTGGCAGCATAGTTGCCTCCTACCTTGATGTTACCGGTACCAAGAGGCGCAGCGCGGTCTACATCGCGGCATATCATCATGTTAACGGGTTTGATGCCTCCCTTGAAATATGGACCCACAGGTGTTACGAAGACGAGAAATGTATACTCAGCCGCGGGTTTTACACCTACCTCAGCGCCGCTGCCAAAGAGGAGAGGCCTGATGTAGAGTGATGCACCTGATCCGTGAGGTGGTACATATTTCTCATTTAGTCTGACGGCCGTGAAGATTGCCTCCCTGAAAAGCTCTGTTGGCACCGGTGCCATAATAATGCCTTTTGCCGAAGAGATCATTCTTCTGGCATTATCCTCCCAGCGAAACAGCCTCACCTTACCGTCACGGCCCCTGTAGGCCTTGAGTCCTTCAAACGACTCCTGGCCGTAATGCAGGGCGGTAGCCGCAATGTGGACACTGATATACTCTGATTCTGATATCTCAGGTTTGCTCCACTCTCCGTTCCTGAAGTAACACCGGACGTTGTAATCAGTCTTCATGTAGCCAAACGGCAAATTGTTCCAGTCAAGATCTATCATGATTATATACGTAATGGTTGTTCCAAATGTAAGATTTAAAAAATTAGTTCCAAATGATTTTATATCCCGGTCAGCTTTTGGTCGGCAAAGGAGTTGAGGGCTCTCACCTGTTCATCGTGCGGAACAGACTGCAGTCGTTTTGCCGTCTCTGTCAGGAAAGGATTCTGTTCTACCATCTGAATCGTCTTTCTGAACCATGCCTTCGGATCATAGGCCTTGCCGTAGGCCATCTCCTCGCGGTAGAGCCTGTCGGCCATGGAGATGAAATCCACCCTGCCGGTAAAATCAAAAACCGCATCATGCAGAACCATGCCGGCCATACTGTTCTGGTGAGGCTGAAAGGCAATCTCCATCAACCCGGTGACAGCATCCAGCGTCTGTTTCTCAAAACCATAGACATCGAGTATCTCTTCCGCTCTCTTCCTGGCGGCGGATAGCGGGTCACCGTAGTCAAAGACATAACCATAAAAGATAAACACCGATGCCAGCCTTACATTGATATAATCACGGTCATCCAGCTTCTCCGCCCTCGCCAGCAGATCGACCTGAAGAGATACACTGCGTATATGGTCAAGACTGTGAAAAAAGAGGTCGGGCGAAGCATTCTCCGAATACTTGGCAAAAACATGTTCTTCAACATCGAGTATGCGTATCATCTCAATTCGGTTGAGGAACTTTCTGTTAGGCGAGCCATCCGGTTCGCAAAACTCCGGATTGATGCCCGTAACAAAATACATGTCGAGGTCGCCCTTATATTTCACCGGCATTCTGCCGCGGTACTCACAGGTGAAATAATCCTTCACGAATTCATAGGTGGTACCGGAAATGTTGATCTTCCCTGCTTCACCGGAAGACTCCATCCTGCTGGCGGTATTGACCGTATCACCCCAGATGTCATAGGTAAGCTTCGTGTGACCTACAACACCTGCTATAACCGTTCCCGTATGAATGCCTATCCTGATATCCCAGAAACGAGCAGCGTTGTTTGCGGGATCATCCCTCATGAAATGCATATACTTCTGCATCTCCAGTGCTGCCAGCACCACCTCTACGGGATTGGTCCTGTTCCTCTCCGGGATACCACCGGCACACATGTAGGCATCGCCTATTGTCTTTATCTTTTCAATTCTGTATTTCTGGGTAACCGAATCAAAATGAAAGAAGAAGCGGTCAAGCTCATCTATCAGGACTTCCGGATTCATCTCCTCGGCAATCCTGGTAAATCCCTGTATATCTGAGAAAAGCACCGTAACGAAATTATACTTCGTCTTTGCTGCCTTTCCCTTGGCCATTATCTCCTGGGCCGTGCCTCTCGGGAGCATGTTGGCGAGCAGATTATCAGATTTCTCTTTCTCGTGCTGCAGTTCCTCGGTTCGCTCCGCAATCAGTTCCTCAAGCCTTTTCTGTCTCTCCATAAAGCGACGGTGTGTGTGCCTGCGGATAAACATACCCCCAAGAATAAGAAGCAGCGGGTAGATAATCCATGCCAGCGGAGAGAAGTACCACGGTGCCCTGACCCTGAATTCATATGAGCCCTCCCCTTTTATATCTCCGCCCCGGGCACGGTAGCGGTACATGAAAGTGTAGTTCCCCCGGCTCAGGCTGGTGTACTCCTTGTAGCTCCTGCCGGTCCATGTGCTCCACCTGACATCGGGTCCCGCCATGAAATAGGCGTATTCAGTCACTCCGTCATTCTCCATGGTGAATACTATGCCTTCCCTGTGTTTCAGGACCGGCATCTCTTCTTTCATGCCAATCAGGTCGCCAGACCTGTAAAGCCTGATATTTAATATCTTACACGTATCCTGAAGGACATCTTCCATGCCTGATGCCGATTGACCGGAGTGTCTCTCCCCTGCAACCGGCTGATGAGAAAGCATCTCCATTGGTGCCGGCTGCTGAGAAAGCCTCCTCCCTGCAGCCGGATCATCAGAAAGCAACATTCCGCTAACCGGCGGTTCAGGGAGCAACAATCCTGCTACCGGTTGACCGGAGAGCCATACTTCTGCCGTCAGCTGACCGGAAGGCCAGATACCTGCAATAAGAAGCAGGCTGCACAATACTCTACCGTGGAAAAATTTGGAGGTCATCACTGGTATAACGCAGATATAACAAAAATAATCTTTTATTTAACTGTTTTGGCTGACTCAGGATGCCCTGACAGGCTGCAATGATTAATTTTGCCAATTATCCGATCATATTATGGAACTACTGTTCGCTACAAACAACAAGCATAAAATCACGGAGATAAGTGACCTGCTGGATGAAGACTTCAGAATCATAGGGCTGGCTGACGTGAATATCACTGAAGATATCCCGGAAGAGGAAGATACTCTTGCCGGCAATGCTCTCGGCAAGGCCAGATACGTACACCGTAAGAGCGGGATGAATGTCTTTGCAGATGACACGGGGCTCGAGGTTGACGCCCTGGGAGGCGAACCGGGGGTCTTTTCCGCACGTTATGCCGGCGAGGGGAAAAGCTTCGATGATAACATCGACAAGCTGTTGTCACGGATGGAGGGAGTCACTGACCGCAGGGCACGCTTCCGCACAGTCATTGCTCTGATTCTTGATGACAATGAGTACCTTTTCGAGGGAACGGTTGAGGGAGAGATACTCGTTGAGAGGCGTGGAACAGGCGGGTTTGGCTATGACCCTGTCTTCCGTGCCGAAGGCTATGAGCTCACCTTCGCCGAAATTCCTCTGTCGGAGAAGAACACCGTCTCCCACCGTGCCCGTGCCATGAGAAAACTGCTGGAGTTCCTTGCAACCGTGACTGAGAGACAATAAACCGCAACCAGTAGGGCTCCGTAATGATGATAAAGCTTCTCCTGCCGATATTAATGACCTGTCTCACACTGCCCCATCACGCACAGGGCCCCGTGGGGTCATGGAAGGATCATCTCTCCTATAGCTCCTCGCTGAGCCTCGCTGCCGGAGATGACAAAGTCTTCTCCTCGGCAGGGGCTGCCGTACTTGTTTATGACATCGCCACCCGGTCAGCATCCTCCCTGTCAAGAGTCACGGGCCTGAATGAGACACTGGTGAGCTCCGTTGCCTGGTGCGATCAGGAAGAGACGCTAATCATAGTCTACAGAAACACCTCCGTTGACCTTCTGCGAAAAGGAGTTGTCACAAACATACCCGACATCAAAAACAAATATATACCGGGGCTCAAGGAGATATACGGCATCACTGTTGCTGGCAGCAGGGCCATGCTTTCAGGAAGCTTCGGCATTGTTGTACTTGACCTGGGGGGAAGGTACGTTGCTGACACCTGGAGGCCGGGCTCCGACGGTGAGATTAACCCTGTCGCCGCTACAGTAATCATGGCAGACAGAATTTACGCCGCCACCGCCGCCGGGGTCTTCTCCGCACCTCTGACCAGGCCGGGACTCTCATACTTTGGCAATTGGGAGAGGATGGAAGGTCTCCCGGTTCCCGGGTCATCATATGGAGGTATCGCTGCCGCAGGAACTGCCCTCTTCATCAGCAAGCCCGGGTCACCTTCATCTGCTGACTCGCTCTTCCGGATCATCCCCGGAGAGGATGCCTCCCTTGTCCACACCTCGCCCGGGGGAAGCATTAGATCGGTGGGTGCATCCGGAAACAGCGTCAGCGTGGCAATGACCTCGGCGCTCCGGATCTATTCCGCCCAGGGTACACTGCTGAGGGAGATCACCAGTTACGGTTCCAATGCAGCAAACCCGGTAGCAGCTGCCTTCACCGGACAGTCACTCTGGATCGCCGATGCCTCTGCAGGACTCGTCTCAACCGATGATTATGCAACATACGTCAGCCATACTCTCCCCGGGCCGTATACAAACAATGTTGCAGATATTCAATTTTCCGGTAACAATTTTTACGTGACAGGAGGCACCGTTGACAACGCCTGGGGTAATGTCTACCGTCCGCTGCAGGTCTTCACCGGCACAGGTGACAGATGGAGGAGCACCATACTTTACCGGCCGGAAGACAGGGATGCAATGAGGGTGCTATCGGACCCTGACGATGAAAATCATTATTTTGTCTCATCATGGGGAAATGGCCTTTATGAGTTCATGGAGGGTGAGATGGTAATGAATTACAACCAGGAAAACTCTCCCCTGTCAAGTATCATCCCCGGTGAGAACTTTACGCGGATATGCGGTCTTGCCTATGACCGCGATGGCAATCTCTGGATGACGCAATCAGGGGTTCCCGGCAATCTGAAGGCCCTGACGCCTGACGGAAACTGGATCTCAACCTCCCTGAACCTGGGTGTCCCGGTGGCAGGAGACATGGTCATTGACCGCAACGGTTTCATCTGGGTGATCCTGCCCCGCGGTTACGGGCTGCTTGTCTATGACCCTGCGGGAACCCCGGAGACACTTACAGATGACAGATATCTGAGGCTCCAGGTGACAGACACCGAAGGTCACGTGATGAACAACCTCTTCTCTATTGCCTCTGACAAAGACGGCAGTATATGGCTCGGCACCGATATGGGCCCGGCAGTCTTCTACAACCCCGGCAAAGCATTCACCGGCGAACTGAAAGCAACAAGAATAAAGATTCCGAGAAACGACGGATCAGGACTGGCAGATTATCTGCTCGGAACGGAGACAGTGACATCCATATGCGTTGACGGGGCCAACAGAAAATGGTTAGGCACAATGAGCTCCGGAGCATGGCTCATGTCCGATGACGGCAAGGACGAGCTCATCCATTTCAACAGCAGCAACAGTCCGCTGCTCTCCAACAATATTGTCAAAATAAATGTCAACCCGGTCACCGGGGAGGTGTGGTTCGGCACCGCAGAAGGCATCATCTCCTTCCGCGGTGATGCTACATCAGGAAAAGAGGATTTTTCCTCCGTTTATGTCTTTCCAAATCCTGTCAGGGAAGATTTTGAGGGGGTGGTGACTGTAACCGGACTGGTAGAAAACTCCTCCGTCAAGATCACCGACATCAGCGGTAACCTCGTCTATGAGACAACCTCGACGGGGGGACAGGCAACATGGGACCTCCGCAATTACCGGTCGGCAAGAGTAACCACGGGAGTTTACCTGGTCTTCTGCAGCAATGAAGACGGCAGCCTGGCCAGGGTCACAAAGATGCTGGTGATAAGGTGATCA
>CAZFIF010000120.1:0-7595 GCA_964519065.1 uncultured Rikenella sp. | reverse complement strand
CGGGCTTGTCGGCAATCCCAACATACTGCAGGGTTGTGCCCTGGACATTATAGTAAAGTCCTGCCTCAAGACCTTTCCAGAATCCGTTTTCACCACCGTTATAGGATAATCCGGCATTGATAATATACGGGGCCTGTCCGGCCATCTCCCTGGCCTCTTCAATTGTCTGCCCCGCACGGGCATTTTCAATTCTCGACTTATACTCGGTAAGACTCATATCTATGCTGGAAGAGGTAAATGATATGTTTCCGGCGAGAGAGAAGTTCTCCAGAGCCTGTGCTACAGCAGCCAGATTCTGGCGGAATTCCGTCTCAATACCAATCACCTGTCCGTCTCCCACGTTCCTGGGCTGGAAAGATCCCTTCTGGGTCGTGGCATACTGGACAATCTCTATCGGGTTTTCAAACCGCTTATAGAATCCGCTTACTGAGATCATCTGGCCGATCGAGTGATACAGTTCCCACCTGACATCGAGGTTCTGTATATAGGTGTTTACGAGGTTACCATCCCAGTATACGATGCCTGCAACATCGTCTGCATCGCGGAACAGGCCTCCGATAAAGGTACGGTTACTTATCGGGTCTGATATTTCCGCATACGACATCTCCTTGAATGAGGGTCTTGCAATGGTTTTTGCCCAGGAGAACCGGATATTCTGTTTCTCATTGACGTTATAGATCAGATTAACTGTCGGGAAGAAATCGAGATTGTCAAGAACCACATCATCATTAAGAATATTGGTTCCCAGCTGGTCCTGTCCGGTATATCTCTGTGTATAGTTCTCAGCTCTTATTCCGATTATCGCCCTGAGATTCCTGAAGAGGCTGAGTTCGGTAGAGAGATATGCTGCTGCGTTGCCTGACCTTGAATTGTACTGGTTTGGATTGGCAGGAATAAAATTGGCTTCATAAGTTGTCCCGCTGAAGGGGTCAGTTCCCTGGTACGGCCAGAGGTTGTGGTCGCTGAAAAGCTCATTGGGATCTCCCGTAATGGGGACATTACGTATATTGAACGAATATTTGTTAATGACGAAATCACGCTCCTTGAAGGTATAGGCACCTCCGAAATGGAGCCTGGCCTTTTCTCCACGGAAATTGTAGTTACGGGTAAGATGAAGAATGCTTCCGACATTTATTTCGGACAGTTCCCTCCATATTCTTTCGGGGAATCCCGATTCCGTGCCGATCACATAATTTTCATTTTGCCTGACATACCGGGTGAATCTCACATCCGGATCTTCTATCACCGAAAGAGTAGGAGAGACTTTCCACACTATCTCCCATTTGGAATCGTTGAACGAGTGTTTTCCGTCAATCAGAAGGTTTGTGACAGAACGCTGACTGTACTCGAGGTTATGCTGTATACCCTCGAAGATGGTTCCAAGGTCAGAGCTCTTATAGTCAAACACTCCTGCTTTTGATTCGCCGTTCTGCAGGTGCAATATGTTGAACCGGTATTTTGATCTCCTGGTTTTCAAGGCGAAACCTGCCAGTCCGCTTACAAGGACATTACTCATGCCAACATCACCTTTCTGGAATTCGCGCACCTCCATCTCGGTTACAGAAGGATCGGCAGCAAGCCCATACCTGCCATACTCGGCATCTTTGTAGAATTCCGTGCTGTTCTTGTACGAAAAGCTGAAGGTATATCCGAGAGTTATTCTATTTAGAGGTTTCTGGTTGCCCAGTGAGACACCGAAACTGTAGTCCATGAAGCTCCTCGTTTTCATAGCCGCCATGGTTGGATTAAAGCCCCGGAGTATCTCCCTGTACCTCATGCTCAGCTCATCTTCGGAAGGAAGAACCACCACTTCGGAATAAAACGGGATATTTTCAGTCGCCGGTATTCTCCTGGTTCCGTCATCAAATCCAAGAAAATCCGTTTTTCCTCCTACATAGGTAAGGAAGTCATTCCTGAAATGATAGTCAGGGTTATAGGCTCCGCTGATGAAGATATTCCCTGTTTTTTCCTCCGGGAAATCCTTGATTGCGATATCGACCATGCCTCCCGTGAAATCAGATGGAAGATCAGCGCCGGCGGACTTATGGATAATAATATTGTCAATGACACTTGTCGGAAAGATATCCATCTGGATTGAGTTCCTGTCGGGATCAAGTCCCGGCATATCAACCCCGTTAATTATTGTCTTAGTATACCTGTCACCGAGTCCGCGTACATAGACATATTTGCCTCCTTCAACCGAAACTCCGGGAACCCTTTTAATGGAGGCGGCAGCATCGGAATCACCGATTTTCCTCAATCCGGCAGCAGAAATCCCGTCAAGCAGTGTCGGGGATTTTCTTTTAATAGTCATGATGGCATTTTCTGTGTTTCGCACAGCATTGGCCGTAACCGTAACCTCCTCAAGACCAACTGTTGAAGGCTTGAGTTGGACATCCTCCATTAAGACTGTTTCTCCGTCTTCAATTGTGACATCATTTACAGTAAGAGTCTCGAATGAGACGAAGGAAAACTTCAGGTTGTACTTACCTGCAGGAAGGGTGAGATTGAATTTGCCATCGAGATCAGAGACTACCCCCAGGGTAGTACCCTCGGCAAATATTGTTACACCTATCATAGGCTCTCCGAGAGAGTTGTCAAAAACTGTTCCCCTGACAGTTCCCTTCTGGGCATATAGCTGGCAGGATACCAATAAAACAATGACTGTTGGAATTACTTTAATTGGACGCATGGGTGAAATTTAAAATTGTTGTTCTGTTTAATGTTAGAACCCGCAGGCTTAAAGCCTGCGAGTTTCAAGAGATTTTGCGATTTGTCGATTATGAGTATTATCGTTTAAAATGCGGCAGCTGCTGCGGCCCATGACCAGGTTCCGGTAAATACTGCGGGATTGGCCCCTACAGTATTGGCACCTTCTGCAACTGCTGTAGCGTAGGCATCAGATCCTTTCAGGAAAATATCCTGTAGGGTGGCTGTCCCTGGCAAAACAACCTCGAAGTGATTGAAGTCAAACGCATAGAATTTCGGAACGGCATCAAACGTCTGGTAGGGTGATGATGACTTGAGCTTGTAGAAGTATATGTTCATGAAATCGAGATATGAGTCCTTACTGTCACCGGCATCATCAATGTCAACCAGTCCTGCTGCATTGCCTGCCCTTACGTGTCCGTTCTTAATGATATGTTTGACGGCTGGTGCTGATGAACCCTCGGGACCGTCAAGCTCAAAGCACTTGTCACCAGGAGTAATCACTATGAAGTTGTCAAGTGTTCCTCCCCATCCCTGGTCAGTATCGATGGCATCGTCACCGGCATTCCAAACCACAGCATTTTTTACATTGACCGTACCTCCGAACCACTCGATACCGTCATCCTGGTTGGCTATTATTTCTACATTTTCGATGATTGTACGGCTCCCTACACCTCCAAGGGTCAGTCCATTGATTTCATTTCCTTCCCCGATATTTGCTCCGCCGTGACGTATTGACACATATTTAATAACACCTGAATTGTCAGTGGGGTCTGTTCCACCGTAAAGTCCGTTGGCATCAGACGGGGGAATGCCTTCAATCTGTTTAGGGCTTACACTGGCGGCCACGGGGGCATTACCCAGTATAACCAGTCCGCCCCAGAGCCCGTCGAGGTCCGGCGGAAGATTCGGGCTTATTATCTGCCCCGGAAGAATGTTATCGGATACAGAAGTGAAGATGATAGGAGATGTTTCAGTGCCTTCAGCCATTAGAGCAGCACCACGGGCAATCAGAAGAGCAGTTGCATTTGAGCCTATACCTGCATTTCCTTTTACAATAACACCCGGCTCAATTGTCAGTGTCACACCTGATAAAACTGCGACACGGGTTTCGAGAATATAAATCTTGCCGGTTTCCCAGGTAGTATTCGCCGAGATATTCTCAGTAACCGAAATACCTTTTTTGACATCAACAACGGCAGTTGCGGTTCCGACTTTATTATTGTTGTCAGTGACAGTGATGGCAACTGAACCTGCGCCTGCATCCGTGCCGGCTGTGAAGGAGACGACAATGTTCCCCGATGTGGCATTTGCTGCGGCATCTGTCTTAATAGCAGCAGTACCGTTTGTTGCAACCAGGGTTGAAGATTTGTATCCGCCTTCTGCTGTGAACGGGAAGGTAACATCGACCGAGTTCACCAGGATTGTGGATGAGTTTCCGGGGGTGGTAACCATCGGAGCTCCCTTTTCGAACAGGGCCAGAACAGCGGTATTGGAAGCAACCTGAGATTCGGTGTCAGTAACGGTGAGGGTCACTGAACCTGCCCCCACCGTGGAACCTGCAGTAAAGGTAACTTCAATTGTGCCGCTAGTGGCTCCTGCTGTACCGTCGGTTTTAATAGTAGCCGTGCCGCCGGTGGCAGTAACGGATGATTTGTTAAATCCGGCGTCAGCGGTGAAAGAGAAAGAGATATCAGTACTCTTTCCAACTTCCACATTCTGGCTTGACGGGACGGTGATCGTTGGAATTTCATAGTTCTTCTGGCAACCGCTCAGTATTGCAATCGAAGCGATTACTGCAAAAAATAAATTTGTCTTAACTGTTTTCATAAATGGACTATTTTGTTTGTATTGTCTGAGATTCCTTTGTTTCATGGATCACCGGACAAATCTAGATCATTATTGATCGGGCCATGGTTCATACCCGGTTAAGAATTGATTACAAATCTGTTACAGGAATGTTACAGGCCCGCAAGCAGCTTATTTTCCATAAATTAGTCTAAGGGACTTTCACTGCAGACACATGAATCCTCTTTTATAGATAGTGGCCGGCTTAGGAGCCCAGCCCTCAGGATCATGAATCATGGCATGGCAGGCAATAATTCCGGAGAATGCAAAAAACCAGTCATTGACTGTTAATATATTATAATCCCTCCCCGACCAGCCGATTATGAACAATACCTTTTAATTTGTTGTTCCCTTTTACAAGGATGAAATAGTGTTAACCCCACGGAGCTAATCAATAACACTTAACAATATGGAACAAAGAAAACTTTCTGTAATAGCAGGTATCAGTTACCTGATTATTTTCTTCGCGGCAATATTTGCCAATTTTTTTGTACTCCAATCCCTTCTTGATGATCCGGTACTGACTATCGGTGAAAATCACATGATGGTAAGATTCGGAATCCTCGCATTCCTGATCACTGTTGTTTTTGATGTAGTGGTTGCATGGGCACTACTTGAACTGTACAAAAACCATGTTTTATCCTTGCTCAGTACGCTGTTCAGGATGATGCACGCAGCAATAATGGCAGTGGCGATTTTCGCACTGGTGGTTGCACTTTCATCAGCAGGCAGTGAGGAGATAATAAAGCAAGCAGGCATATTTAACATAGTATGGCTGATCGGGCTGTTTTTCTTCGGGATACACCTGATATTGCTGGGGAGAATAATTGGCAGGCCGAAAGTAATAGCTTTTTTTCTGGTAATTGCAGGAGTCATGTACATGGTCGATACTGCAGCACATTTTGTACTTCCCGACTATGAATCCTATGCCTCAATTTTTCTTGCACTGGTAGCAATCCCAAGTATTGTAGGCGAAATGGCTTTCTCAATCTGGCTGCTCGTCAGGGGAGGAAAGCAACAAGAGAAATTGAATTCCTGACAAAAGCAGGGAAGGATTTTTGAAACTCCGGCAACCAGAAAAAAAGCAATAAATGCGTGCAGTGACTGTACTGATATTGCCCTATCTGGCAATAGTGCTTAACTCCTGCCAGAAAGAGCCACTCTTATGGGATGGTGCAAAACTAACCCAACCCAGGGATCAACTAACAGTTGAGCAATTGCTTGAGGACACTTCTTTTCCCCTGATCGACATGAGCTTTTTTGCAAAACCGGAATGGGCAAAGCCGGCTGCAGATCATTTTTCAGGAGCCATCTCCTTCGAAGATACTGAAATGATATTTCCAATAGATAGGGCCTATTATTCAGGAGAAAATATCTTTCCAGGTATTACACTGGATTTTATAAGTCATGAGGGAGAATTGATCCCTGTTAAGAATGAAATTCAGGTCAATGGTCTTTCAAGCAAAAGTTTGTGGAATGTACTCGTCGGAGCCGGAAAGATCTGGCATGAGGAGGGAGATGGTGATTGGAGCCGGGCATCTTTCCCGTTGTCGCTTACCGACAGCTATATCGGGCAGGTAAAGAATTGCGTGGCAACTTTTGTCTACAAGGAGGATGCCATCAGCAATGTCTGCTTGCAATGCAGCCAGGAGACAGCAGATTTGAATGATAATCAGGTTGGCAATATTCGTGTTTCCTTACAAACTGAATATCAACCACAGACATACGAGGACATAAATTCAGTGATTGGTAAAAGAATTCGTCTTAAAGCCGAAAGGCTACCAGTGTATCCTTTGTCCAATATTGATACGGATAATGATATTGCCGGGTATTTTGAAAAATCGCTATATACCAATGCTCCGACAAGTCTGGGAGCCATAGTATTGGATGGAAACATTTACTTGCACCCGCCAAAAACCCGGCATGGGCAATACCCTTATCCTCATGAAATGCGACATTCCGTGTATTCGGTGACCAAGAGCCTGACCGGGGCACTCGCCATGTTCTATCTAGCCGAGCGCTATGGTGAAGAGATCTTTGATGCGCTGATCACCGACTATGTACCGGCCCTGGCAGATCATCCCGGATGGCAGGGGGTGACATTTTCACATACCCTGAACATGGTTACAGGTACTGAAGGGGGTGAGGATGCTGCACATCTTTATGAAATTCTCATTAAGGCCCGGACAGCCGAAGAATCAATACACAATATTGCCGGTCTCGGTGATGATCCGTCGGGCCCAGGAGAAAGTTTCAATTATGCCTCCACCAACCTTTTTGTGTTGTCCTATGCCATGCAATACTATGTGGAAAAAAAGGAGGGTACGGGATTCTCATATTGGGATCTTGTTTACGACAATGTGTTGGTTCCTATAGGTGCTGAAGATTTTATTTTGCGGCGCACCGTTGAAGCAGACGGTTCAGCCGGTCTCCCACTTCTTGCTTACGGAGCATGGCCAACACTGGATGAGGCAGCCAAAATAGCCTTGTTGTTTACCCAGGAAGGGAATTATAAAGGACAACAACTACTGCACATGGAAAAATGTCGGGAAGCACTTGGCCGTACTACATGGAATGGTATAAATACCAACAAAGATTATCGGGGTGAGCACTACCGGCATGCCTTCTGGGTGATGGATGTCAGGGCGAATGGGTGTAAGATTGAAGTGACCTACATGCTGGGTTATGGCGGAAATTATATCTGGTTTTTTCCGAGTGGAGCAATTGCCATTCGTTTTATGGATGAATATGATCTGGATTTTAAAGATATAGTCAAAGGTGTAGAAAAAATCAGTCCTTCGTGTGATTAAGAACTTTATGAGCGAAGCGAATAAAGGGCTTTACTTTGTTAAGCACCCCATTGAGGATCTCGAGGAGCAAAGCGACGAGTAATCCTCAGGTTTCAGCGGAACAAGGCTTTTTCTTTGTAAAACAACCACTTAACGGATCCCCAGAGGTAATCCTTCCCATATTACTTGATAAAAGCCCGGTAAATGATAGCTCACCGGGGAGTTATTTTCATATTTTTTAGGCTGAGC
>CAZFIF010000119.1:0-7728 GCA_964519065.1 uncultured Rikenella sp. | reverse complement strand
AATCAGATGAAGGAAGCGGTTCAGAAATTCAAGAAGATCATCACCGACAATGAAGGTGAGATCGTTCATGAAGAGAACTGGGGTCTGAAGAAGCTCGCCTATCCCATTCAGAAGAAGTCGACAGGTTTTTATTACCTGATCGAGTTCCGTGGGCCCGGTGAGTTGATAGAGAAATTAGAAGTGCAGTACAGGAGGGATGAGAGGATCATTCGCTTCCTGACCTTCCGTATGGACAAGCATGCCATTGAGTATGCCGAGAAGAAGAGAAGAATGAAAGAAACCGAAAAAGTTACGGAGGAATAAAGATGGCACAGAACAATTCAGAGATCAGGTACCTGACACCGCCTACAGTAGAGATCAAGAAGAAGAAATACTGCAGGTTCAAGAAGAACAAGATCAAGTACATAGACTACAAGGATCCCGAGTTCCTCAAGAAGTTTCTCAATGAACAGGGTAAGATCCTGCCCCGTCGTATCACCGGTACGTCGCTGAAATATCAGAGGAGGGTGGCCACGGCCATCAAGCGTGCACGGCATCTTGCCCTGCTGCCATATGTTGCTGACCTGTTAAAGTAAAGGAGGAATAGAGATGAAGATAATACTTACGCAGGATATGGACAAGCTCGGTCAGAAGAACGATATCATCACCGTGAAGACCGGGTATGCTAGAAACTATTTGATTCCCAAGGGTTATGCCGTTCAGGCGACAGACTCTGCCGTGAAGATCCACAATGAGAATCTTAAGCAGAGGGCTCACAAGGAGGAACAGATAAAGAATGAAGCTGAAGTGCTGGCCGGAAAGCTTGCTGAAGTAAAGCTGGTTCTCGGGGCCAAGGTTAGCTCAGCCGGTAAGATATTCGGTTCGGTAAATACGATACAGCTGGCGGAGGCACTCAAGGAGAAGGGTTTTGACATAGACCGCAAGAATATTCTCCTGGGCGAAGATGCAATCAAGGAGATTGGCAATTACAAGGCAGTAATCAAGCTTCACCGTGATGTCAGGGTTGACATCGATTTTGAAGTCATTGCCGAGTAGGCGGTTGAAAAACTCAGACGAGAATATAGCAGAGGCGGGTCGGGAGGCCCGCCTTTGCTTTTATGCTTTGACAGCTATCGTCTCAATCTCAATGAGTGCGCCCAGGGGCAGGCCCTTTACAGCGAAGGCTGCCCGCGCAGGCTGATCTGTTGTATAGTATTGTGCGTAAACCTCATTCATGGCCTTGAAGTCTGACATATCAGACAGCAGGCAGGTCGACTTCACCACATTGTCAAGAGTATAACCGGCAGCAAGCAGTATTGCCTTTATGTTTGCCAATACCCTTGTTGTCTGTTCAGTAATACCTCCCTCAACCATTTTACCCGTTGCCGGGTCAATTGCCACCTGTCCTGATATGTAAAGTGTCCCGTTGGCCTCCACGGCCTGGCTGTAGGGGCCTATGGCACCGGGTGCCGCCGTTGTGCTGATAATTCTCTTCATTCCTGATCGTATTATTTCGTTAGTAATTCTCATGGTAGTCCTTGCGTCTTTCGTACTTGAGGTCCTGAAGCATGCTTGATTTCGCCCTGATGGTAAAGTTCCAGCTTTTCATGTAGCCGGTGGGTATCCATGAGAAGCTCATCTCCCAACAGTGGAGGTCGCGTGATATGCCGATCCTGGTCATGGTTATCTCCTTCTGCTTGAAGTCGAACCCGGTATTGTATGTGACAGCCATCTTAGGGGTAAGCTTCAGATCTCCTGACATTGTAAATGTCTGTGAGATATTACTGTTCAGTCCCGGTTTGCTGTAGCTGAAGTTATATGCCATTCTGAGCGACCACGGCACATCGAACTTCACGTAGCCGTATTCATCATAGCTGTCGCCTGAGAGTGGCAGGTTACTCTGAGAACCTATTCCTTCCGGCTGCATGCCACCCGGAGCCCTGCCCATTCCCCGTGAATCTCCGGCGGCGGAGGTCTGCTGCCTGCCGCTATCCTTCCCCCGCAGCAGGCGTGCAAGGTCTAAGTCGACACTCATGTTGAGGCTTGTCATCCTCGCCAGTCCCCGACCCTGGACAACGGCAAACTCCTTCACGGCCCCGCCATTTTCATTGATGCCGTAAAGGTTGAAGCTGCTGCTTGCCTGCAGGTTGATATTTTCTGCCAGGGTTGTCCGGAACGACATGCTCACGGGCGACCAGTGCAGGGAGTCAGCAAAGATATTGTACGATGTATTCAGCGATAGGCTCTCTATAAGCTTGATTTTCTTCGGCTTGCCTGTAGTGTCATTCCTGGCATATACCTTTGCCTCAACGAGGTTGGTAAGGCTGAAGGATACCGTGCCCGAGCGCCGTCCCGATGAGGGTGTACCGAACAGTCCCCCCTCGTAGATTGAATATTCCCGGGTATTGCCGAGGGTATCATACTGAACGTTCCTGTACATATCGCTGGACAGCTTGTCGGTCTCCGGGGAATAGGAAAATCCTACCGAGGGTTTCAATACATGCCTGATAGCTTCGATTCTTGATCCCTTGCGAGTAAACTGGAAGGTACCGTAGAGCTGAGGATTGAATGAGGCGCTGATTGAAGGAACAAGGGCATGTCCGTAAGAGAGACCCCTGACTGTATCATTGACAACAGAGGGCACGATCATATTGCGCGATTCATCATAGAAGTCAGGCACCCATCTCTTTTCTATCTTCTGGGTATAGAGCACGCCGGAATAGCGGAATGAGGGAGAGATCGAAAAATTATTAAAGGGTCTTATCTGAAGGCTCAGCGGAATCTCATGT
Organism: uncultured Rikenella sp.; assembly: GCA_964519065.1. Classification (GTDB taxonomy): domain Bacteria; phylum Bacteroidota; class Bacteroidia; order Bacteroidales; family VadinHA17; genus SR-FBR-E99. The sequence goes on along the minus strand of CAZFIF010000119.1, from coordinate 4,960 downwards.
TTGAATCCGTTCTTCATCCCCCTCCACATTGCACTTGTAAAAAAGAGGCTGTCATAGGTGTCGATCTTGTTGTCGAGTGATGCAGTGTACTGTGTCGTCAGGTCGTGGTACCAGCGCTGTTTAACAGGAGGTTTTTTTGGCTTCAGGGGATAGATCCGGGCAACCGTCAGGCTGGCTTTGGGAAGGTTCAGCATCATTGTCTTGTTCTGCACGTTCTGCGACTGGTTAAGGCTGGTGGCGAAGCTGAAGGGGGTACCAGCCCATGTGCGCGAGTAACTAATGCTTGACTGCCTGGTAGTGGTAACGTGGTCTGTAACATCATAGCTGTTGTTCCTGTCATAGCCGCTGGAGCTCATGTTGACGCTTGCCGAGAAGCGTGAGCCGGGACTGGCCTTGGCGTCCTGCGAATGTGACCAGCTGATGCGGTAGTTGGAGTTCTTGCCATAGTCGGGCATCCCCCTGTAGCTTGTGACGTTATTCGCATAGCTGAACCCGAATGAGCCTGAGAACCTGTATCGCAGCCGGTATGAGGTGGCTGCATCCGCCAGCCATGTGCCATTAGTATAGACGGTACCTGTTAGCTTCAGGTCGAAATAGTCGTTCAGTGCAAAATAGTAACCGCCGTTGGAGAGGTGATAGCCCCTGCGTGCCTCCTGACCGTATCGGGGCATAATGATTCCTGATGCGCGTCTCTTCTGAACCGGAAAGAATCCGAAAGGCAGAATGAGTGGCAGGGGTATGTCAGCCACCACCATATATGCCGGACCTGAGACGATCTTTTCACCGGGATAGACCTTGGCTTTGGGGAGGGAGAGATAGAAGTGAGGCTCCTCGGCGTCGCAGGTTGTGAATTTGCTCCTGTTCACATGAAGGGTGCCGTCTTCATGTCTTTTTGTCTTCAGGCTTTGCAGAAAGCCTCCCTCCTGCTCCGTAGTTACGTTCCTGATGACGCCCTTCTGTGATTTGAAGTTGTAGGTAAGCTCCCTGGATTCAAACTCTTCCGACTTATCCTTGTATACCGGCTTGCCAACCATCTGGCCCGTGGAATCTATTCTTCCGGTAGCATAGACAGAACCTGTCTCCATGTCCAGGACTATGGAGTCAGCGGTAAGCTCAATGGTGCCGTATGTTACTCTGGCATTCTCCACCAGGCTCACCTTCTTGGTTCTCAGGTCTGTTTTCATATAGCCGTCAGCAGAATATACTATTGTCTCATCGACGGCATCCGGCGATATGATCAGCGGAAGCTTTGCACCTGCAGTATCAGGCTGGGACAGAAAAACGCCGGCATAGAGTGAGTCAGTTTCGATGTAGCGGTCAGTCGGAATCTCCGGCACGGGGAACAGAAGAGAGTCGGGCCTGACGGCAGGGGTTGTGTCCTGAGCGGCGGCAGTGAGCGGTTCAGAAACAGCCGGACGGAGTGTATCCTGTACTGCGGTTGCCACGGTGTCAGGCGATACAGCCTTTCTGCCGGTGCTCCTCACAGGGTCCTGGGCACGGAGTGTCACAGAGAAGAGAAGCGGCATGAAAATTGCCACAAACAATCTGGATGCGTGAAAATGCAAGTTAAATGCTATTTTTGCGTAGTTGTTGTGCATCTTTGACATGCCAGCGACAAAACTAATTAAAATTCTCAAGGCTGTAATGCGGCAGAATACCAAAATAAGGGGGTTAAAAGATATTCTGATAAGTCTCCTGATGATGGCGTCAATTACCATGCCATTGATTGTCTCCGGGCAGGCGGTGCCAACAGAAAAGGAATGGGTGGTTGTAATAGATCCCGGTCACGGTGGAAGGGACCCCGGCACCCACGGAGCAAAGGCAAAGGAGAAGGACATTAATCTTTCAGTAGCTCTCAAAACCGGAAAATATATCAGTGAATATCTTAAGGATGTGAAGGTTATCTATACCCGCGATGATGACACCTACCCGGGGCTTGATGAGAGAGCAGATGTAGCGAACAGGCATAAGGCCGATATCTTCATTTCGATACATTCAAACTGGTGGTCCGACAAACGGGTGGCCGGCTCCGAAACGTATGTTCTGGGGCAGACCATGGACGAAGCAAACCTCCGTGTTGCCATGAAGGAGAACTCCGTAATCACTCTTGAGGAAAACTATGAGACCAAGTATGAAGGTTACGACCCCAACTCAGTAGAGTCTTTCATCATCTTCTCGTTGATGCAAAATACCTATCTGAAACAGAGCACTGAGTTTGCCTCTCTGCTACAGCAACAATTCAAGGACAGGGTAGGCAGGAAGGACAGGGGTGTAAGACAGGCAGGATTCCTCGTTTTGTGGCGGACCACCATGCCCTCAGTACTGGTTGAATTAGGGTATGTCAGCAATCCCGATGAGGAGAAGTTTCTTATGTCAGATCAGGGACAGGATTACCTCGCTTCTGCCATCTTCAGGGCCTTCAGGGATTACAAGCAATCGATAGACAGCCGGTCGGGATTAAAGATTGATAACTCCGCCCGCACGGTGGCAGGTGCCGCGGCGGGCAGCGGCAGTGGCAGCGCGGATAGCTCCGATATGACGGCGGCAGTGATAAAGAGCGATGAGCCTGCTGCATCAGTCACCGGATCCGGGGAGAGGACTATGACGGCCAGGGAACCTGCAAAGGCGGCAGAGCAGAAAACGGCTGGTGAACCGGCAGGTAATTCCGCCGTCACGCCAGGCGTGTCAGCTGTCTCCGCCGCTGACGACATATTTTTTATGGTGCAGATAGCCGCCATGCCCGGTGACAGGGAGATGGACCCCGGGCTGCTTGAGAAAATAGATACGGTGACCAGGATCAGGGAAGGGGAACTGACAAAATACGCTGCGGGCAGGTTCCCCGTTTATAATGATGCCCTGAAGTACCGGCGCATACTTTCATTAAGGTTCCCCGATGCGTTTGTCATTGCTGTCAGAAACGGCAGGATAATGCCCCTGAGGGAGGCCATTGAGGCAAAAAAAACAGAGTAACAGAATGAAGATATCACACGAAGTTAGAGTAGGAGTTGTAGCGATTGTAACCATTGTTGCCTTCATACTTCTTTTCAGTTTTCTAAAGGGCACAGCCCTCTTTACAAGCACCGACACCTATCATGTAGTATATGGTAACATTGCAGGACTGACGGAGTCGAATCCGGTTGAGATAAACGGTTACCAGGCAGGTGTTGTGCAGGATATCAGGCTGATAAACGACGGCACCGGACGCATACTTGTATCTCTGTCCGTTGACAAGCATTTCAATGTTCCTGCGGACACCAGGGCTGAGATCACCACTGCCACGCTGATAGCAGGCATGAAGGTAATACTGCGCATGGGGCAGAGCAGTGCTATGTGCCACAATCACGATACACTGGAAGGGTATGTGGCGACGCCGATAACTGAGAGGCTCAGTGAGGCTCTGTCGCCTGTGGAGGATAACCTCGGAGGAATGATTGTCAAGCTTGATTCGGTGATCTCATCCATCAATGAGATCTTCACTCCCGCGTTTGCCACTGCCATCAGGTCGACCGTTACCAATGTAAACGGCCTTACGGCCAGCCTGGATGAGATCACGGACAGCAAGAAGGATGCTCTCATGGAGTCGATAGAAGATCTCAGGGTCTTTACGGCAATGATGTCAGCAAACAGCTCATCACTTGACTCAACTATCAGGAACCTGGAGTCTGTATCCGAGGCTTTGGCATCGGCAGACCTGGAATCAACTCTAACCTCGCTCAAGACATCACTTGTCAGCCTCAGTGAACTGGCAAAAGGCCTGAGTCAGGGAGAGGGATCAGCGGGAAAGCTGATGAAGGATGACTCTCTTTACACGAATCTGAACAACACTCTCGGCAGTCTCGATCTTTTACTGCAGGATATGCGTAATAATCCTGCCAAATATGTTCACTTCTCCCTTTTTGGCAAAAAGAGCGAGTGAAATGTCCGAAAAGTGTTAAACAATATTGTATCATCCCGTTACAGGAATAATTCCGGGAAATGGTCTCCGGGCAAATATAAAGACAGAAGTATCCTCTTTTTTTTAAGTAGCTGGGAAACATACTATTCCCCGTAAAGCTCTGATTAACAATATATTATTTTTTTTGAATTTTCTTTTCACCTATAAGGACCTGATGTTCATTACCATAAAGAATAAATGTAAAAGTCAAGAGAAAAAAAATTTTTTTTTACCTTTTTTTTTTACAAATATTGTCACGGGTTTCGTCACCTGAAAACGGATAAGATTTTTTTTAATTTCAATCTTAATGAACAAGTCACACGATGAGGTTTGGAACAATTGTCTGGAAATTATTCGTGACATAATTCCTTCGGCCAGTTTCAAGACATGGTTTGAGCCTATCGTACCACTCAGGCTCGAAAAGAACATACTGACAATACAGGTGCCCAGTCCGTTTTTTTATGAATATCTTGAAGAGCAGTACATTGACATTCTCCGCAAGACATTGCGGCGTGAGATAGGCAATGAAGCCAAGCTTGAGTACAACATCATCATGGAGAATGCCGGTTATGCCAACGGTAAGCCCTACACCGTGCGGTATCCGTCAAGGAACAAGAGTGATCTGCAGAACAAGCCCATGCAGGTACCGTTTGAGGCTGCCCAGCCTGCCATCCGCAATCCATTTATTATACCGGGCATCAAGAAGCTTCATTTTGATCCAAGGCTCAATCCCGACTACTCATTTGCAAATTTCATCGAAGGTGAATGCAACCGTCTTGCACGGTCGGCAGGAATAGCTGTCGGCAGCAATCCGGGTGGCACGGCTTTCAACCCATTGATGATCTACGGTGACTCGGGTCTCGGGAAGACACATCTTGTGCAGGCGATTGGCATCCTTGTGAAGGAGAAGTTTCCGGACAAGACGGTACTTTATGTTAACGCCAACAAATTTCAGACCCAGTTTGTCGAATCGATAAGAAACAATAACAAGAACGATTTTCTCCATTTCTACCAGATGATTGACGT
>CAZFIF010000118.1:0-7761 GCA_964519065.1 uncultured Rikenella sp. | reverse complement strand
CCTCCAGGCCTTGCCCGGCACCCCCAGGTGGGCCACAGACACAGCCATTGCTGCCATTAGAAGCAGGAAAGGTATCACTGTCGGGATAAGTTTATCCGTAAAGCCGGTGATGATCATCATGGCTGAAGCAGATATCAGCAGGAGAGAATACAGTATCAGGCTCCAATCCTTCTTTATCCGGTCGGGAAGCCCGACCTGCGGCAGTTCTTCCTCTTCCTCTGCCTCATCCGCCTCCCCCGATGGGATTATTACCGGTCCTTTGAAGGTATCAGCCTCTTTTATTATCACCGATGGGCCTATGCCTGTCTCCGGGAACCACCCCAGGCCGACAGGCTCAAACATCTCCTGTTCTGCGAACCTTAGTGCCCCTGTCGGGCAGGCGGTAACGCACGCCGGATCGATGCCTTCTGCCGTTCTCTCATAACAGAGATGGCATTTCTCAATATAGCCTTTAGCATCATTGATCTTCGGAGCATCATAGGGGCACCTCCAGGTGCAGTAACCACATCCCATGCACCTGTCGGCATGATGTATCACCACCCCGTTGTTCTCAACGGTATATGCCCTTGCGGGACACCCCTCTGCACAGGCAGGCTCTTCACAGTGATTGCATGCCAGTGAGAGGCTGATGACCCTCATCAATGGCATGGCGCTGTCGTTCCAGGTATATATTCTCCTCGTACCGGCCTGCAGTCCGTTCTCCAAAAAACAGGCTGCTCTGCAGGCTCCGCAGCCTACACACAGTGAAGCATCGAATACAAATCCCCTTCTCATGACGGTATCTTTTCGATGTCAACCCTGGCGTTATGAAAGGCCGCCCCATGGCCCATGTCTGTCTCTGCCGGAGGGATGAGCCTGTTCACTCCGCCACCCTCGGCAAACCATATGCCGTTGGGGAAGACAATGCTCCCGCTCCTGATGCGTGCGGTAACCTTCACTCTCCCCTGTACCTCACCACGCGAGTTGAATACCCTGATAGTGTCACCGCTCTTAAGCTGCAACCTGCGGGCATCGGCAACGGAGATCTCCCAGGCAGGAGCTTCATTCACACTCTTGACAACCTCAAGATTTCCGAACTGGGAATGAATGCGCGACGCAATATTGGGGGTCATGAGCCTGAAGGGAAGATGAGACTCCTTGAAATCCTCGGGAGGGTCATACGTGGGCAAAGCGTTGACACCCCAAAGCTTCGCAGCACTCTCTGACCAGAGCTCAATCTTACCGGAAGGCGTTGTGAATTGCCCGTCAGCATATGCCGGATTCTCATTCTGTTCGGGGATGACAGGATGTTGCATCAGCTCCTCACGAACGAACCCCGGCGTGCTGCTGATACGCCTCGTGAGCCAGGCATCGTAATCCCCGGGGGCAGGTATATCAGACATACCATTCTGTTCTGTCTCTGTCACCTGCACCGTGAGACCTGAGCCCTCGTTCTGTCTTCTCCCTTTCATCGGCGCCGCGACGCCGGCTCCGGCTCCCGTCGTCAATCCCATCATCTGAGAAAGGCGCCAATAGATCTCGCTTTCCGGTATTACCTCGCCGGGAGGGTCAATCACGGCAGGCTTGTACTGCACGTAGGGGTTCCAGTAAGAGCCCACTATATCAGCCTGTTCAAAGATACCCTTTGCGGGCAGAATGATATCTGCCATTGCCGCAGTGTCTGTCATAAACTGCTCAACGACAACCTTGAAGGGCACCGACTGCAATGCATCTATCACCTCACTGCTTCCGGGCAGCTGTGTGACAGGATTGCCCCGTTCGATCCATGCCACCTCTATGCCCGGTTCAGGGAGTGCAAAAAAGTCAGGACCGAACCTTGCCATTGAGATCGCTCTCCTGAAGGGCTTATCCTTTTCAGGGTCCGGGTAGTAGCTTAGAGGCTCCTTCTTCTCATCAAAAATATAGCTCTGAAGGTTGGCAAAATTGAACCCGCAACCTGGACGGCCTATCATACCTGTGATGACAGGTATTGAAAGAATGGCCCGGATGGTCTGTCCGCCGTTGGTATAACGCTGCAGCCCGTAACCGGCCACGACGGTAAGTTGTGCGGCACCGGCTGCCATAACTGCAATCTCTTCAATGGTGTCGGCAGGTATACCTGTGATCTCCTGTGCGTTGAGAGGTGTTATCTTAAGTGACGCTGCAAACTCGTCAAACCCGGTCACATTCTTTCTGATATACTCTTTATCGACCAGATCCCTGTCGATGATCACCTTTGCCATCGCCAGTGCCAGTGCGGCATCGGTGCCGGGTCGCGGCCTGAGCAGCATGTCAGCCTTGTCAGCCGTAGGTGTGCGTCGTGGATCGATAACAATAACCCTGGCGCCGTTTTTTCTGGCGCGGTCGATGTGAATCATCTCCTGCACGTTGGTCTCGGCGGAGTTCTTGCCCCACAGTATTATGAGACGCGCTTTCGCAATATCCCATGGTACGTTGTGCTTCACCTCCCCCAATGTCAGCCTTACGGCCTCGAGTCCTGCCGGCCAGCACAGATTACCATAGGTGGTGGTGGCACCGCCAAAGAGTCTCCAGAAGTTGCCGGCAATATCATTGCTCAGGCCGGAGTATCCGCTGCCCTTATAGAAAAGAACTGAGTGCGGCCCATGCCTCTCCCTGGCAGAGAGCAGTTTGCCTGCAATGATACCCAGGGCCTCCTCCATTCCAATCGGAACATATGAACCGTCGGGTTGCCTCTGGAGTGGCCTGATGATGCGTGAAGGAGAATATTCGCGCTCGAGATATGATAATCCCTTGATGCACGGTCCCTCCGGGGTAGCCAGGTTACCCTCATATGGAAGGATGCGTACCACCCTGCCCTCATGCGTGAATACCCTGAATGTACAGGTGCTGTAACAGTTGCGCGGGCAGACAGTGATAAACTCCTTCATCGGTCAACAATAATGAAGTCTCAGAGAGCACCTTCCGGCACTACATCGGTGTCAAGTTCTCTCCGCGATTCATTGCTGATGAAAATCTTGTAGGTGATTTTCATACGACCCATATATTGCATATAGGTGTAATCCTGCTTCAGGGTTGAATAGGTGTAGCTCCTGATATTGAGAGAAATATCTGCCTTTGGGTAAGCCTTGTCAAACCTGTGGTAAGGGGTGTATGTTCCGGGGCTTACAGTCCCGAAATTGTATTCGCCGCCGGAAGTGTTTACAATAACATTTTCAAAGAGCTGATCAGTGTTGTTGTAAACCCTTACATCCGTTGGGCCCTCCGGTTCAATTTCTGTCTTTTTGCATGCCGTAACAACAGCAAGCAGGCATAAGGCCATGAGGATTTTTTTCATAGGTTCTGGATGTTTCTGAAACCGGCAGAAAAGATACGAAAATTGTGTTTACCGGCTATATCTTTTCCATGCAGTCGCCTCTCACCCACCCCTTATTTCCGTCGGGGAGCTTCACCTCGAAGAACTTGCCCAGCTCCTGTTCAACTATTACTGTAGTTCCTGAATGGATGACAAACAACTCACTGCCGTTTTCTCCGGGGGCACTGCGGCCGGTGACGATACTGCAGGTGATAACTGCCCGTTTGTTGTTGTTTATAAGCGAGTTATTGCGAAGGGAGAGTGAGATCATCACTACTGAAAGTATCAGTGCGACAAGTGCAAGCCAGAATGACAGCAGCCTGCCCCGCGATCTTGCCCTGGTTAGAAAAATGAGCGCCAGCAGCAGTGAGATGACAAACAGCACCAAGGCTGCCATGGCCCAGCTGTTTGTGGAGGCAAGCAGGGAGAGAAAATCAAACCACCGTGTAAAGAAGAGGCGAGGGACGGTCTCAAACCTGTCAGTGACCCTGCTCCTGGCAATCTGCAGATTATAGTCTATATCCTCATCAGCAGGGGCCCTCAGTCTGGCACGCTCGTAAAAGAGAATGGCAGAGGCGTTGTCTCCTGACCTGAAAAATGCATTACCGGTGTTATATAGAAGATCCTCGCTCCTGTAACCCTCTTCATATAGCTGCCTGTAGATGGCAGCTGCACCCGAGTAGTCTCCTGAACCGTAAAGCTCATTTGCCTGCGAATACCTCTCCTGGGCCGACTGTGCTGTAAGGCCCGGCAGGCTGCAGATCAGAATAATGGTTATGGCAATTGCTCTTAGCATCTGTTAACTCTTTTAATCCAGCACATTATCAAGCTTACCGATAAGCAGGGAGGCCCGCTCAAGCAGAGCAGCAGGACTCTCTCCTTCAGACCTGGGAGCATACTGTGAATACTCCGTGACAGAGATTATGCTGTCAAACTCAGTGATCAACCCTTCGTCCACATTCCTGGCTCTCAATCCTGAATGACAGTTCTCCCTTGTGATCTGCGACTGAGGCATCGAGAGTTTGTCGGCAAGATAACCCCACAGAGCCTTTGCCAGCTCGGAGTTGACCTGTTCAATATTGCCTGAGCCAAGCAACGACCTGGCCTTCGTCAGCCTCTTGCGTGCATTCCTGGCTGCTTTACGGTTACGCAGGCCCGTAAGGTCAGCGTTACGGCGCAGCTGCTCGCGCCGGAGAAGAAGCACCGCCAATGCTACAAAGAGTGCCATGGCAAACCATAGCCAGTAGTAAGTTGTCTTTACAAGAGGCTGCCTGGTGACAGTAAGATTACCACTGCCGCTCCTGATGAAGCGGATATCCTGCCCCAGGTATTTTACATCCTCGCCCGGCACATATACAGGCGCTGTAGACTCCGCCTGATCCCCGCTGCCGGTGACGGTGATGCTGTAACCTTCACTTCTCAGAGTGACATATCTCTGTTGCTGCGGGTCAAAAACCGTATATGAGACGGGTGGTATCTCAAAACTGCCTGTGTTCCTCGGGATGAGAAGATATTTAAAGGTTTTTGTTCCCGAGGCAGTGCCGGCACTCCTTACATTAACTTCAGGATCATACTTTTCAATTCCTTGCGGGAAGTTGATCGCAGGCTCCCCCGCCAGGTTGAGATTACCTGATCCTTTAAGACTGACTGTCAGATTTATGGCATCATTTACCTCAACCTCTGATTTCGATAGTTCAGAGCTGAGGGTGAAAGAACCGACCGCCCCGTGGAAGTCGGCAGGCCGTGGCGCGGGCAACGGTTTTACCCTGATGGTTACCGGCTGTGATGCGACCGACCGCGGTACGGTGGAGACGCCGGAAAAGAAGCTGTCAAAGAAGGGGTCGTCAAAGAAGGGATCGCGCATGCTTGTCCGTTGCTGCACCATGGCAGTCATCTGTACCGGTTCTATGCGAATCTCACCTGAGATCTGCGGATAAAGGAGAAAGCGCTGAAGTACTCCTGTTCCGTATTGCACCCCGTCGATCACTTCAGTCTCGAGGCTTCTCAGCTCCGGGGTCTCCAGGTCTTCCCGAAGGAAACCCTTGAAGTCGGGATACTTCAGTTCATTGATACCCGACAGGTTCACCCGCGTATAGAGCTTGAGAGTGGCTGCAACAGGCTGTCCGACATATACTTCACCGGTGCTGACATGGAGCCTCAGTGAGACTTCCGTGCCGCCGTCTGCAGCCTGGCCCTGTGACGACTGGCTCACACCCTGGTTCTGACCCTGACCCTGGCTTTGCGAAGCGGCAGCGCCACCTGCGATTATCTCAATCTCCCTCGCCGGAGCGGTGACAGTGACATTCTTGCTCTCGAAACTGGCCGCAGGGATGGTATATTTCCCCGGCACGGTGGCAACAACGTAATAAATCAACGTTGTAGTCGAAACCGAGCTCATCTCACCGTTGATCCACTGCATATTGCGACTTGTTGACTGCTGCGGGCCGGAGACACTGAAAGAGGGATCAAAGGCAGGGGGACTGAACTGACCCCCTGTTGCGTTGACGGTATAGACTATCCTGAAACGCTCTCCCGCCACGGCTCTTTCAGGGGCATCGACAGTGAGCTTAACCTCCTGGGCACCAAGCGTCAGTGCTGCCATAAGATTAATGAGTATCAGGATATATCTCTTCATCGACGCCAAAATTACCAATTTTTAATCACCCTCACCTTTGCCCCTGCAGCCTTCTCACGCTGTACCTTCTCCTGGGTATCCTTCTCGTTGGCTGCCAGGGCATCAAGCAGGCGCTTAGCATCTTCCCTGCTTATCGACTGCTCCTGCTGCTGTTCCTGATCCCGGGGCTGATCCTGCTGATCCTGCTGATCCTGCTGCTGCTCATTCTGATTTTGCTTCTGCTGATCATCATTATTCCCCTCTTTCTTCTCATCATCCTTCTTATCCTGGTTTTGATCCTCGTTCTGCTGCTGCTGTTGTTCCTGTTGCTGTTGCTGTAGCAGCTGATCCTGTGCCCAGGCGAGATTGTATTTGGCCTCTATATTATCCGGATCGAGCTTCAGCGAGTTGATATAAGCCCTGATACCTTCCTCATACTTCTGTTCCTTGATCAGCGAGTTACCAAGATTATAGAGGCTCTGTGCCTGCCTGACCGTGTCGGTCTCACCCGCTACGGCTGATCTCACAAATTCATCGGTAGCCTCACCGTACCTGCCCTGTTTGTAAAGGGCATTCCCCAGGTTGAAAACGGCATCTTCAGTGGAACGCTCCTGCTCCTGTGCCCTTCGGTACATACCTTCACTGCCGGCAAACTCACTCTTTTTGTACAGCCTGTTCCCCTTCCTGATGTATTCACGCTCTTCCTGTGCGGAGAGTGAAGTGTGAAGGAGCAGTATTCCCAACGCTGTAACAATGACCCTTGCTATGTATACCCTGTTTCTCATCTCTCACCCTTTTTCAGATCTGATGCCACTATCCCAAGCCTCCCCAGAAGGTGGCTTCTGCGGTCAGCAAGAAGCAGATCGGCAATAAGCAACAGGAAGAGAAGCAGGGCCGGCACCAGGAACTGATCATTGTATTCGGTATACATCACCGTATTCGATTCGCTCTTCTTCATGCGGCCGATATCATTGTAAATCTCATTCAGACCGATGCTGCTGTTGCTGGCCCTGACATAATTTCCTCCCGTAGCGGATGCTATCTCCCTGAGGGTCTTTTCATCGAGCTTTGAGATGACGGTGTTGCCCTCCCTGTCCTTCAGGTAATCGGTCCTGACTCCTGTGATGACAGGTATAGGTGATCCTTCCGGCGAGCCTATGCCTATGGTGTGGATCGTAATGCCCTTTTCGGCAGCCAGACGGGCCTTTGCCACCGCATCATCCTCATGGTTTTCGCCGTCGGTTATTATGATCAACGCCCTGCTTTTGTCGCTCTCGGGAGTGAATGACCTGATCCCCAGATCTATCGCTGCACCTATTGCCGTACCCTGCTTTGATACGGCATCAGGACCGGCAGAGGCAAGGAACATCTTGGCGGAGAGATAGTCATTGGTGACCGGTATCTGTGTATAGGCATCACCGGCGAAGAGTATCAGACCTATCCTGTCATTCCTGAGCTGGTCAACCAGCTGCGATATAGCCTGCCTGGCCCGCTCCAGCCTTGAAGGATTAATATCGGTAGCCAGCATTGAGTTACTGACATCCAGTGCTATAATGACCTCTACACCCTCACGCTTGACCTCCTCGAGCCTCGAGCCGAACTGGGGCCTTGCCACTGTCAGCAGTGCAAGAATGAAGGCTGTCAGCCTTATGAAGAACTTTAAGGTCATCCGTGCCGGTGAATAGTCGGGCGTAAGCCTTCTCACAAGCTCAGGGTCGCCAAAGCGATCCCTGGCCAGCCTCCTTCGCCTGTTGCCTGCAGCCCAGATAAGGATCAGTACCGGCACCAGGAGGAGCAGGTAAAGAATATCGGGATTGGCAAATCTGAACGTATC
>CAZFIF010000117.1:0-7821 GCA_964519065.1 uncultured Rikenella sp. | reverse complement strand
AGAAACGTTTCGAGATATGAATGATTTCAGCGATCTGAAAGGAAAGGTTGCCGCCGTCACCGGCGGCAGTGGTGTGATAGGACAGACACTGGTGAAAGGACTCTGCAGTGCCGGGGTGACTGTGATTATACTGGACATCAATCCTGCACGGGGAGCCGTCACTGCAGCAGAGATGGTTAAAAGACCTGACTGCAGCGTGGCCGCAGCAATAGGCGCAAGCGTCACCGACAGGGAGTCGCTGCTCAGGGCACGCGAGGAGATAAGGTCAGCTTTCGGCTCACTCGACATACTGATTAACTGCGCCGGGGGTAACAAAGCCTCGGCAACAACCGCCAAAGAGTTCATCACACGTGACGACAAAGACCTTGACGGAAGCTTCTTTGACCTTGATATAGCAGGGTTTGACGGTGTGTTTGACCTTAACTTCAAGGGGACGGTGCTCCCCTCCATGATCCTCAGCGAGGATATGGTCAGAAAAGGCAGCGGGGTGATACTTAATATATCGTCCATGAACGCCTACCGGCCTCTCACAAAGATACCGGCCTACTCAGCAGCCAAGGCTGCCATCAATAACTTCACCCAGTGGCTGGCGGTGCACTTTGCCCCGGCAGGCGTGAGGGTGAACGCCATCGCGCCCGGCTTCCTGCTGACAAACCAGAATCGCTTTCTGCTCACCGATGAGCAGACAGGAGAGATGACGCCCCGGGGGAGGAAGATCATCAATGCCACCCCCATGGGTCGATACGCTGAGCCCGAAGAGCTGGTGGGTACCATGCTCTACCTGCTCTCGGAGACCTCCTCATTCGTCACCGGCGTGGTCATACCTGTCGACGGAGGATTCAGCGCCTATAGCGGGGTGTGAATGAACAAAAAGACCATTAAAACATTATTCAGGGCAGAAACCTTTTCCCGCAAACCTGTTCGCAGGCATTGAAAGCGCCCAAAGGAAAAGAGTGACTTATAATTTAAGAATGAATATCCTGGAGAAAATAACACCCGAAAAGGAATTTTTTATTGGCATCGACTCCGACGGATGTGTCTTTGACACGATGGAGGTCAAGCACAAGGAGTTCTTTATCCCCAACGTTGTTAAATATTTCGGGCTCTTCGCCATAGCAAAGTATGTGCGTCAGACATGGGAGTTCGTCAATCTCTATTCCGTCACCAGGGGCATCAACCGGTTTCCTGCCCTGGTGAAGGTGATGGAGCTGCTGAATCAGAGACCGGAGATCAGAGAGCTGGACTTCCCGCTACCAGATATGGAGCCGCTGAAGGAGTGGATAGCCGGGGAGACCAGGCTGGGCAACCCCGCCCTGGCCGAATATGTGAAAAACAATCCTCATCCTGCCCTGAAGCAGGTCCTGGCATGGACCCTGGCCCTCAATGAGGATATCTCTGTCTGGCTGCGCAACACCCCTCCCTTTCCGTATGCCCGCAGATCAATAGAGAAGCTGAGTACCGTGGCAGATGCTGTGGTGGTGTCGCAGACACCACTGGAGGCGCTGACCAGAGAGTGGAGAGAACACTCCATCGACAGGTATGTGAAGGCCATTGCAGGCCAGGAACTCGGCACCAAGACCGAACATATCACCATGGCTGCGGGAGGCAAATATCCTTCCGAAAGGATACTTATGATAGGCGATGCCCCGGGCGATCATAAGGCAGCCGTTGGCAACGGCGCCCTCTTCTTTCCTGTGATACCCGGACAGGAGAACCGATCCTGGAAACTGTTCCATGATGAGGCCCTCGGTAAATTCATTGAGGGTACCTACCGGGGCGATTACGAGGAGAAGCTGATAAGTGAGTTCCGGAAATCACTCCCGGAAACACCCCCATGGTAAAAATGCAATTATTATGATATACTACGCAGCAGCAGGCCCCGAGAGGGAGCTGACAAAAGATGACATCAGGGAGGCCCTCAAAAATGCACTCTCAACCTTCGTAACCAAAAAGAGGGTCCTGATAATACCCCCGGATATTACCCGCATGCACTCCGGCGCAGGAATGATCACCGAACTGCTATGGGAACAACTGGGCAAGAAAGTAAAGAATATTCTTCCTGCCCTCGGCACTCATATGCCGATGGAGAAGAAGGAGCTGATAAAGATGTTCGGAACTGTCCCCCTCTCTCTCTTCAGGGAACACCGGTGGCGCACTGACATTGATGAACTGGGAAGGATACCCTCCTCATTTGTTTCGGAAGTGACCGGCGGCAAGCTCAACTTTGACTACCCCGTACAGGTTAACAGGCTTCTGACAGCAGGAGGCCATGACCTGATAATCTCTGTCGGACAGGTTGTGCCGCACGAGGTGACCGGCATGGCCAATTACAATAAAAACATCTTTGTGGGCTGCGGCGGCAGCGAAGCCATAAACAAAAGCCACTTCATCGGTGCCGTTCACGGCATCGAGAATATCCTCGGGACGGTTGACAACCCCGTCAGAGCTGTACTGAATGAAGCCTCTGATATGGCAGCCTATAAACTTCCCATTGTATATGTGCTGACAGTGGTCTCCCCGGACCAGGAAGGGTCGCTGAAGATCAGGGGGCTCTATGTGGGTGATGACATTGAATGCTTCAGGCAGGCTGCAACGCTCTCGGCAATGGTCAATTTCACGACCCTGCCGGAGAGACTCCGCAAAGTGGTTGTATGGCTTGACCCTGAGGAGTACAAAAGCACATGGCTGGGCAACAAAAGCATCTACCGTACCCGCATGGCCATCGCCGACGACGGGGAGCTGATAGTGCTGGCACCGGGCGTAAAGACCTTCGGCGAAGACCCGGCCATCGACAGGCTCATAAGAAGATACGGATACCGCACAACGCCGGAGATACTCACCCTCGTTGAGGAGAATGATGACCTGAATGAGAACCTGAGTGCTGCCGCACATCTCATTCATGGCTCAACGGAGAACAGGTTCAGGGTTACCTATGCCCCCGGCCACCTGACACGCGATGAGATCGAGTCCGTAGGATATGGCTTCGGGGAGGTCAAGGCACTCATTAACAGGTATAATCCCCTCGGGCTGCAAACCGGGTTCCATACTGCTGCCGACGGCGAAGAGTTTTACTTCATCTCCAACCCGGCCACCGGTCTCTGGAAAGCGGTTGAGTAAGTCAATGAAGATCGTTATAGACGAAAAGATACCCTTCATCAGGGGGGTATTCGAACCCTGGGCAGATGTTGTCTACTCTCCCGGCAGGGCCATCGATGATGCAATGGTTGCCGATGCCGATGCACTCATCGTGCGTACCCGCACGAAGTGTGACAGCCGGCTTCTGGAAAAGAGCAGGATCCGTATCATCGCCTCAGCTACCATCGGATTTGATCACCTCGATACGAAATGGCTCGATCAGGCCGGTATAAAGTGGGTCAACGCGCCGGGCTGCAACTCCGGTTCGGTGATGCAGTATGTCACTGCTGCACTTCTGTTCCTGGCATCCAGACACTCGCTTGACCTCCGCTCCCTGACACTCGGTGTTGTCGGCGTTGGTCACGTCGGGTCTAAGGTGGTCACCGCTGCCCGGGCACTGGGCATGAGGGTGCTGCAAAATGACCCTCCCAGGGAGAGACGCGAGGGAACAGCAGACTTCTCCCCGCTGGACCAGCTGCTGGAAGAGTCAGACATACTGACCCTGCACGTGCCTCTGACACTCGAGGGAGACGACCGCACACGGCACCTGATCAACGGTAAGACCCTGAAAAATCTCAGTAAGAACTGTATACTGATAAACACCTCACGCGGGGAGGTGGTGGACAATCTTGCGTTGCGAAACGCCCTGGAGAATAAGTTGCTACGGGGCGCCGTCCTTGATGTGTGGGAGGGTGAACCGGAGGCCGACAGGCAGCTGCTGAACCTGACTGACATAGCCACACCCCACATTGCCGGTTACTCCGTCGACGGTAAGGCAAATGCTACCGTCAACTCCGTGAGGAAGACAGCAGCAACACTCGGGATCCCTCTACTCGAATGGTCTCCCGAATCGCTGCCCCTGCCGGCTGAACCGGAGATAGACCTTGAGCTCCATCACGCTGTCACAGACCCTGTTGACCTGGCAGGAGTGGCTGTCAGACATACATACCGCA
Organism: uncultured Rikenella sp.; assembly: GCA_964519065.1. Classification (GTDB taxonomy): domain Bacteria; phylum Bacteroidota; class Bacteroidia; order Bacteroidales; family VadinHA17; genus SR-FBR-E99. The sequence goes on along the minus strand of CAZFIF010000117.1, from coordinate 3,733 downwards.
TCAGCGAGGATGACAGCCTCTTTCGAGGAAACCCGGAAAAATTCGAGTATCTTCGCGACAACTACAGAGCAAGGAGGGAGTTCGGATCCTATATGGTTAAGAACGCTGATCCTGCAGCAGGACAGATCCTTTCCGGGCTCGGTTTCAGGATGATGAAACTTACATGATCAGAATCTCATAAAATAAAATGATTGTTTTGTCTTATGTAAGTTCCATCCGACCAATGAAATAACAATTAAATATTCGATTGAAATAACTCAGAGAACAAGAATGAAAGCAGACATTGGATTGATAGGTCTGGCAGTGATGGGAGAGAACCTTGTGCTTAATATTGAAAGCAGGGGATTCACTGTTGCCGTCTACAACAGGACGACGGAAAAAGTGACCAGTTTTGTGAACGGACGAGGGAAAGGGAAGAAGATCATCCCTGCCTCTTCACTTGAGGAGCTGATATCCGGCCTCAGCAGGCCCCGCAAGGTCATGCTGATGGTCAAGGCGGGCAAACCGGTTGACGACTTAATTGAGATGATCATCCCTCTGCTCGACGAGGGAGATATCATCATCGAGGGGGGCAACTCCCACTTCCCCGACACCATCAGAAGGACAAAATATGTTGAGAGCAAGGGGCTGCTTTACATCGGCACCGGCGTCTCCGGCGGCGAAGAGGGTGCCCTGCTGGGTCCGTCGCTCATGCCCGGCGGATCGAAGGAGGCATGGCCTCATGTGAAGGATATATTCCATGCCATCGCTGCCAGGGCCTCTGACGGCGCCCCCTGCGTCACCTGGATAGGTGACAACGGTGCCGGGCACTTCGTCAAGATGGCCCACAACGGCATTGAGTACGGCGACATGCAGCTCATCTGCGAAGCTTACCACCTGATGCTGAACACCGGATCATTCAGCTATGACGAGATGGCTGACATCTTTGATGAATGGAACAAGGGAGAGCTTGACTCCTACCTGATAGAGATAACCGGTGAGATACTGAGGTTCAAGGACACCGACGGAGAGCCCATAGTGAAAAAGATACTTGACTCTGCCGGCCAGAAGGGAACCGGTAAGTGGACCGTTGTCAGCGCCCTCGATCACGGTGTGCCGCTGAGCCTTATCGGGGAGTCGGTATTCGCCAGGTTCATCTCCTCAATGAAAAAGGAGAGGGTGGTGGCTTCACCCCTCTTCCACAGTCCGGCCAAAGGTCCGGTGATAGACAGGAAACAGTACATTGATGACATACGCAAGGCACTCTATGCCTCCAAGATTGTATCCTATGCTCAGGGATTCAACCTGTTGAGAGCGGCAGCCGTGGAGTACGGATGGGATATCAACTACGGTGAGATAGCCATGATCTGGAGGGGAGGATGCATCATAAGGTCAGCCTTCCTGAACAAGATATACGAAGCCTTCAAGCGTGATCCGCAGCTGTCTAACCTGATTGTCGACAGCTATTTTGCCTCCATCATCACGGAGAACAGCGAAAGCTGGAGGAGGGTCATCGCCGGGGCTGTCAGGGACGGGGTGCCGGTACCTGCCATGAGCGCCGCCCTGGCATGGTTTGACAGCTACCGCTCTGCCTGGCTGCCGGCCAGCCTGCTGCAGGCACAGCGCGATTACTTCGGGGCACATACCTACCAGAGGACAGACAGACCGGAGGGAGAGTTCTTCCACACCAACTGGACAGGCCGCGGGGGTGACACTGCCTCCTCAACATACAACGCCTGAATTTCTCATGTTTTAACCTCAACCAAAAGAGACTGACAGTCATGATCAAAAATGTAAACGAACGAGCAGCAGACAATATCCGCATCCTCTCCATGGCAATGGTCGAGAAGGCCAACTCGGGACACCCCGGCGGCGCCATGGGCGGAGCTGACTTCATCCATATTCTCTTTTCGGAGTTCCTGCGGTTTGATCCCGCCGACCCGGCATGGATAAACAGGGACCGCTTCTTTCTTGACCCCGGCCACATGTCGCCCATGCTCTACTCGGTGCTGACACTGGCACAACTGTTTACCGTGGAAGACCTGATGCAGTTCCGGCAGTGGGGAAGCGTGACCCCCGGTCACCCTGAGCTCGACCTTCAACATGGTATTGAGAACACCTCCGGCCCGCTCGGCCAGGGCCATACGATGGCCGTGGGCGCCGCCATAGCCGAAAGGTTTCTCACTGCACGGTTCGGACGTCTGTTTGAACATAAGATCTATACATACATCTCTGACGGTGGCATACAGGAGGAGATATCACAGGGCGCCGGACGCCTGGCAGGGCACCTCGGCCTATGCAACCTGGTGATGTTCTACGACTCAAATGACATACAGCTCTCTACCGTGACCGCCGCCGTGACCTCAGAGGATACCGCTGCCAAATACCGGGCATGGGGCTGGCGGGTGATGGAGATCGACGGCGACAGCCATGACCAGATACGCGGTGCCCTCCGTATGGCATCAGATGAAAACGAGAAGCCTGTGCTGATCATCGGCAGAACGGTGATGGGAAAGGGCCTGATCGATGAAGAGGGCAACAGCTTTGAAGGCAGAACATCGACACACGGCCAGCCTGTATCGCATGCCGGTGCATCTTTCAGTAAAACAGTGGCCGCCCTGGGAGGTGACCCTGAAAAACCCTTTGAGATATTCCCTGACGTAAAGGATCTCTACCGGGAGGTGCTGGCAGGCAAGGCTGCAGAGGCAGCAGAGTGGAGGATGAAAAAGGAGGAGTGGGCTGCCGCAGAGCCTGAAGCTGCAAAGATGCTTGACAGCTTCTACACCGGGCAGCTTCCCGGCATCGACTTCGCCGCCATAGCACAGAAGGAGAACGATGCCACCAGGAATGCCTCCGCCGCCATGCTCGCCCACTTCGCCACGACGGTACCCAACATGATAGTAGCATCTGCCGACCTCGCCAACTCCGACAAGACCGACGGCTTCCTGAAAAAGAGCAAGGCCCTGACCAGGGGCGACTTCTCCGGCGCCTTTCTTCATGCCGGAGTCTCAGAGCTCACCATGGCAGCACTGATGAACGGCATGGCGCTGCACGGCGGTGTCATACCCGTCTGCGGCACCTTCTTCGTCTTCTCTGACTATATGAAACCAGCAGTCAGGCTGGCAGCACTGATGGGACTGCCTGTCAAGTATGTCTGGACACACGACGCCTTCCGCGTGGGCGAGGACGGACCCACGCACCAGCCTGTGGAGCAGGAGGCGCAGATAAGATTGATGGAACACCTGAAGAACCATCACGGAGAGAACAGCATGCTGGTGCTGCGTCCCGCCGATGCCATCGAGACCAGCATGGCATGGCAGCTGGCACTGGAGAATAAAACCACACCCACGGCACTTATTCTCTCACGCCAGAACATAAAGACACTTCCGGCAACGGGCAAGACCAGAGCTGAGGCTGCGGCGCAGGCCGCAAAAGGCGCCTATATCGTCTCGGAGGCATCCGCCACTCCTGATGTGATCCTCGTTGCCAGCGGATCGGAGGTGGCTACACTCGTTGAGGCTGACACGCTGCTGGCAGCAGAGGGCATCAGAACCAGGATCGTCTCAGCACCATCGGAAGGACTCTTCCGGATGCAGGATAAAGAGTACCGCGAGAGTGTGATCACACCCGGCATCCCGGTATTCTGCCTGACAGCCGGCCTGCCCGTCACCATGCTGGGCTTGGCCGGGTCTGATGGCAAGGTGTTCGGACTCGAGAGCTTCGGCTTTTCGGCATCGTATAAGGTGCTTGACGA
>CAZFIF010000116.1:0-7843 GCA_964519065.1 uncultured Rikenella sp. | reverse complement strand
TCCCACTACTGCCTACTGCCCTCCCTGCAGTCAGGCTCCTTCGCTATCCCGACCTGGTAGGTCGGGACTTAACGCTCGGCCCTCTATTGCCTGATTCATAAGTATAAATACCAATGGAAAAATAGGCTAAAAGCCCGTTCCCGCCGTCATAAGTCCTTGTTAATTTTGAGCTTCCCAAAAAGTGCAACTAAGGAACTTATGGAAGATCTCTATTCAAGGCTTATGCAGGATGTCCGCTTCGAGGAGGGACTGAAAGCCTGCATGAACTGCGGCATCTGCACCGGCATCTGTCCTGCAGCCGAGTACTACAGCTATGACCCGCGCAGGGTTGTGGATCTTGTGCAGACGCGTAACAATGACGTTATCAGAGAGTTGCTGAAGAGTGAAACCATCTGGTACTGCGGTCAGTGCATGAGCTGCAAGACCCGTTGTCCGAGGGGTAACACCCCCGGGATGGTTATCATGGCGCTGCGCAGGCTGTCGCAGGAGCTGGGTTATTTCACAGACTCCGAGAAGGGCAGGCAGCAGTTTGCCATCAAGAGAACTGTTGGTGACAATGTGCTCAAGCACGGGTATTGTGTTGTCTCCTATGATGTTGATCCGGCCACCCACCCCGAGCAGGGCCCGGCATGGGAGCACTACTATAACCATCTCGATGACTCCCTGGCACGGCTGGGTGGTGAGCTTAACGGCAAGGAGGGTCCCACACGCAAGATAGCCGATGATGTGCTTGACGAGCTGAGAAGCATCTTCGAGGTGACGGGAGGGCAGGAGCTCTATGATGCTATTGAGGAGGCTTCGGAGCATAAGGCCGGAGAGATGGGTATGGAGTTTAAGAAGGAGGGCAGGGACTTTGAATACTACAGGCATGTCGTGTCAGCCGACAACGGCTCTCATCAGTGTGAAACGGAGGACGTAAGGAGGGGCCTGTATGAAGCCAGAAGGTAAAAAGCGGATCTGGGCCGAGTACCAGAAGGAGATACCTGATGACCATTTCTTCTATGTCAGGTCATGCATCCGTCAGACATTTTATGCAGGGTCGGAGCAGTATTTTTTGAAGATACTGAGAGAAGACCTGGGCAAGGATGTCTTCGAGGACCCGCGTCACACCACCTGCACCGGCATCGGTTATCACGGTGACGTAGTCCCTTTTGAGACTATCCAGACCGTGGTGGCGCGTCATTTTGCGCTGGCAACTGAGGCCGGGTACAAGCATATTGCCATTTCCTGCGTCACCTCTTTCGGTATCTATTCAGAGATACTGGAAACCTGGAAGCATTTTCCTGAGACCCTGGCCCGTACCCGCGACGATCTGTACAAAGCTACGGGACGCACCTTTGAAGTGCCTGAGACAATATCGCATACCAGTGACATAATTTATAAGTTCAGGGATGAGATAGCCCGCAAGGCTAAGTATAACCTGGTTGACATCAAGACGGGAAAGCCCCTGAAGGTCGTGGAGCACATCGGGTGTCACTATTCGAAGATGTTTCCGAAGTACGGCGTTGGCGGGGCCGAGTTCCCCCATGTTCTGATAGGTATGATAGAGTCATGGGGCGGCGATGTTATTGACTACCCGGAGCGTCGTCACTGCTGCGGCTTCGGCTTCAGACAGTACCTGGTGCAGGCCAACAGGGGATATTCGCTCTTTGCCTCACGCAAGAAGTTCGAGTCGATGGAGCCATATCAGCCTGATTTTATCATTGCCAATTGTCCGGGATGCACCATGTTCATGGACCGCTGGCAGTACACCATAAAGGAGATTGACGGCATCACCTACGGTGCTGACGGACAGGGGATACCTGTCCTGACCTATGAGGAGGTAGCCGGTTTGGTGCTTGGCTACGATCCGTGGGATATGGGTCTGCAATACCACAATGTGCAGTCGTTGCCGCTGCTCAGCAGGATGGGCATCAAGGCTGATCCGGCACGTCGATTCCTGGCAAAGGATGGCACACCGTTGCCCGAGCCGGCCAATCTTATCAACGGATGAAGGAGAAGAGAAAGCATGTATTGGTAGCCGGGGGCGGTGTGGCCGGTATGGAGGCCGCAGGGTCACTGGCGGAGATGGGTATCAGGGTCACCCTCATTGAAAAGGGAGAAGACCCCGGCGGTCACCTGCTGCAGTGGCACGCTCTCTTTCCGGGCCGCAGGCCGGCGGAGGAGGTGAGGAAGTACCTCAGGAAGAGGATCGCCCATGAGAACATAAACATTATCACCAGGACCACGGTTGAAAAGATAAGGCATCACGGCCATGAGATCATTGCTGATCTCTCAGGCGGAATGGAAGAGAGGGCTGATGCCGTCATAGTAGCAACGGGTTTTGACCTCTTTGATGCACACCGCAAGGAGGAATACGGATACGGTATTTATGACAATGTGATCACCTCGGCTGACCTTGAGGATATGTTCAACAGGAAGAGGGTTGCCAGGGCTGACGGCTCTGTCCCCTCGCGCATCGGCTTCATCCACTGTGTAGGCTCACGCGATGAGAAGGTAAACAACAATCACTGCTCTAAAGTATGCTGTGTCTCGGCCGTCAAGCAGGCCATAGAGGTGCGCAAGCTGCTTCCGCAATGTGAAGTCTTCTGTTTCTACATGGACATGAGGATGTTCGGGCCATATTATGAGGAGCTCTACCGTGAGTCGCAGGAGGTGCATAACGTCAATTACATCAGGGGGAAGGTCTCCGAGGCCTCTGTCAACATCAGCAACAGGCTGGTTATCAAGGTTGAAGACACCCTTGCGGGTCGGCCGCTGAAGATGGAGCTCGACCTGATGGTACTGATGGTGGGGATGGAGATATCAAAGTCGGGAGCAAGGCTGGCGGAGGCGTCAGGGCTGAACACCGGCATCAACAGGTTCCTGGAGTCGGCTGATCATCACTACGGGAGCAACAGGAGCGGTATGGCGGGTATATTTTATGCCGGCACATGCACTGCTCCAATGAACATCACCGACACAATTTCACATTCGCGCGCCGCTGTGGAGGAGACGGTGAGATATCTTGACGGCAGATGAGTGAGCAGAAGTCAAACAGGTTCGGTTTCGCTATCAACCGCAGCAGGGCGATAAACTATGACACCTCTGACCGAAAGGTGAGGGAGTATGTGACGCTCCGGGAGCCCAGCTTCAGGCTCTGTTTTGCCTGCGGAGGATGCACCGCCGCCTGCACTGCCGGGCAGCATGCCTCCTTCAACCTGCGGAGGATGAATACCTATATCCGCCGCGGCGAGATTGATAATCTCCGTGAGGAGGTGGCACGCTGTATGCTGTGCGGCAAATGTCTTCTTGTCTGTCCGCGCGGGGTCAACACCCGCAACGTTGTTGCAGCGACAGCCGAAGCCTTAAGAAAACTGGACAGAAATGAACTCTGATATCTTCATCTGGCCTTTTAATCTCGGACTGTATTTCATACTTATCTACAGTGTTGTGCGGAGTACAATCTGGTTCCGTAACCTGTCACGGGCTGACAAGCTGAGGCTGCAGCGCGGTTTCTTCGGCATACCTTTCATGCAGAGCATCAGGGAGATATTCATGGAGAGCCTGCTTCACCGCAGGATCTTTAAAAAGAATCCTGTGCTGGGCTACATGCATATGAGCCTTGCTTTCGGATGGTTCCTGCTGATAGTATTCGGTACCATTGAGGCTGACTTTTTCGGTGAGCGACATCTGAACCCGCCCTCCCATGCCATCTTCTTCCGCTGGTTCAATCCTGAACACGGGACCACAGGCCTGGCATCCGTCTACGGTCACTGGATGGATTTCCTCCTAGCCATCATCCTGTCAGGTCTGCTACTGGCCATAGTCAAGAGGTTTATCCCCGGCATGGTGGGCATGAAGAAGACCACCAGGCATACCTGGACTGACCGTATTGCACTCACGAGCCTCTGGCTCATCTTCCCCTCGCGGCTGCTGGCGGAGAGCTTCACCTGCGGTGTCCACGGCAGCGGAGGGTTCCTCACCGGCAATCTGGGCGCGGCGCTGGCATCAATACTACCGGCAGCTGACATTGCTCCTTACTTCTGGTGGCTCTACTCCCTCTCTCTTGGAACATTCTTCTTCCTTCTGCCGGTGACCCGGTACTTTCACATACCGGTGGAACTGCTCCTCATCTTCATGCGTAACTCGGGTATCACCACTGCCGACCGGTGGTCTGCATATACCGAGGTACAGACGCATGCCTGTTCGTCATGTGGCGTCTGCATCAGTGTCTGTCAGATGAGCCGGGCGGCGGGCATAAACGATATGCAGTCGACCTACTTTGTCAAGGGACTGAGAAATGAAAGGGATATTGCTGCAATAACAGCCAACTGCCTGATGTGCGGGCGTTGTGATGAGGTTTGTCCTGTTGGCATTGAACTAGGGCCTATGCGACTTATCGAGAGGCGCCAGGGTGAACGACCGGCGACCATGCTGAGCTTCTTTGACAGATACGGTCTTACACGCAGGCGGGAGCATATCGAGAGGGAGCCGACGCAGTCGTACAGCTACCTGGCGCCCGAAGAGGAGCAGCCGGCAGACGTACTCTTCTTTGCAGGCTGCATGACCCATCTGACACCTTCGGTCATTGTGGCCATGAAGAATATAATGGACAGTGCCGGGGTGAGGTACCGATTCATGGATGAGCAGGGCGGGGTATGCTGCGGCAGGCCTCTTATGCTTGCAGGCAGAGACAGGGAGGCACGCGAGCTCATCAACCATAACTCTGACATCATCTGGAAGTCGGGAGCGAAGACACTGGTGACATCATGCCCCATCTGCTACAAGGTCTTCAGGGAGAGCTATTATCTCGAGGCCCAGGTGATGCATCACTCCGAGTTCATCAACCTGCTTATTGAGGAGGGGTCGTTGCGCCTGGGTTATCTCCATCGCAGGGTAGTATATCATGACCCCTGTGACCTGGGCCGCGGATCGGGCATATACGACGAACCGCGGGCTGTTATCAGTTATGTTGCTGAGCTACAGTCTGTAGCTGAGGAGAGATCTATGTCCCTATGCTGTGGCGGCAGTCTTGGCAACCTGACGCTCTCATCGGAAAAACGTGCCCTGATAGCCGCTGATGCTGCCAGAACCCTCACACAGTCCGCCCCTGACGAACTGATTACTGCATGCCCTCTCTGCAAGAAAACTTTTGTACAGGCTACGGAGACCAGGGTGAGCGATATAGCAGAACTGGTTGCTGCAGCCCTGCCGAAGCCTGTCAGGAAAACCAGGAGCCGGGCTTTGCTTGCCACCGTCAAAACGGCGATCGACGGTTGAAAACTTTCTGCCAGTTTTAATTAATTGATTATTTGACGTTTCATATATCAGGAAATTACATTTACTTTGTGGCCATCTCTTCCGGTTAAACTCTGGAATGATTTTTGTTGTTTTTTTTCTGTTTAAAAAAGGACCCGTAGGATGAAATTAATAATCAGGATAACAGGCGTATTTGCCCTTGCTGCGCTTATCGGTATTACCTCCTGCAAGCAGGAGGGTTCATCAGCCGATTCCGGCAATCAGGACAGGAGTGACAAGATAGCTGTCAATGATGGAGGTGTAGTTCTCAGGATAGAAGATGCAGATCTTCTGCAGGTAGACTACAATCCGCAGTACAACACTGCCGAGTGGCAGTTCACCGTTAAGGAGCCGGGGCGTTATGATGTGTGGCTTTCCAGTCTTACCTGTGACACATCCCATCTTCGTTATGAGGACAATGTCATCATCACGGCAGGAGACACCAGGCTGGCCAAGAGACCGGTAGGCGATCAGATTGTTATGGATGACAAGAGTGTCAGCAAACCCTGGTACAGGGCAGACTCCCATATGGGATCAATATTCTTCAGCCAGCCGGGAGAATACCAGGTTCAGGTTATCAGCGACAGGGTGGAGCCACATCCCTCGGATGTCTCCAGGCTTAGTATCGACAAGCACACGCTTATCAACTCAGTGATTCTGAAGCCTAAGGTCAACTGATCTTTTTCTCAATCCATTTTCTTGCCTTTACGAAAGGCAGCATCCAGGGTGTGACCTGGTCATTGCGTCTGTCTGAAGGATAGTATGCGCACTGCCACGGAAAGTATGCCCTTTCGAGATGAGGCATCATGGCCAGGTGCCTGCCGTCAGGTGAGCAGATTCCTGCGGTGTCGTACATAGAGCCGTTAGGGTTGGCAGGATAGCGGCTGCTGTTATACTTCATGACAATGTTGTAACCATCCTCACTCCCGGGAAAGACAAACTTACCCTCACCGTGGGCTACCCATATGCCGAGCTTCATACCCTCAAGGCCGGACAGCATAACGGAGTTGGACGGAAGGATTTTCACCCCCAGGAAGTCAGATTCAAACTTATGAGAAGCATTGTGTTCCAGGCGTGGCATCCTGCTCTGATCAGCCACTATGAGTCCCAGTTCAGCCATCAGCTGGCATCCGTTGCAGACGCCGAGCGACAGTGAATCATCCCTGCTGTAGAAATTCTCAAGGGCAAGGCGGGCCTTTTCATTGTATCTGAAGGCTCCGGCCCATCCTTTTGCTGAGCCCAGCACGTCGGAGTTGGAAAACCCTCCCACAAAGACAATCATATTAATCTCGTCAAGCGTTTCACGGCCGGAGATCAGGTCGGTCATGTGCACATCCTTCACATCAAATCCGGCGAGCCAAAGGGCATATGCCATCTCCCTGTCGCCGTTGACACCTTTCTCTCTTATGATGGCAGCTTTAACGCCGCTGACAGGCTTGCGGTCAGGGGTTATTCCCAGAGATGAGAAACTGCCTTTGAAACCCTTCAGATCAAATTGCAGTGACTTGCTTCCATGGTTCTCAAATCTCTCTTTTGCCAGGTCATCGCCACTCTGCCGGCGGTCGAGAAGGTATGAGCTGCGGTACCATGATGATCGGCATCTGTCGATGTCAAACTCAAAACGGGAGTTGCCGTTGGCAACAAAGATCTTCCTCTCTTTGACCGGGTGACCGATGGAGACAAAGCTGACCATCCTTTCATACAGATACTGCTCTGTCTCCATCTCATCAGCCACCTGTATTATGACACCGGGGTTCTGGCTGTATAGCAGCCGCACTGTGTCGCTCTCGCCGATCTCCGTCAGGTTCACTGCCAGGCCCCCTTCACGGTTTGCAAAGCACATCTCGAGCATGGTGGTAATCATTCCTCCCGCTGAGATATCATGGCCGGCAAGGATCATCTTTTTATCGATCATATCCTGCAGCACATCAAAGACCATGGCGAAGTATTCCGGGTCACCTACCCCCGGTGCCGTGTTTCCGGGGCTATCCAGTATCTGTGCCAGTGCGCTGCCGCCCAGGGCCGGGCTCACGCGGCTCATGTCGATGTAGAACAGGGCCGTTGAAGCGTCATTGATGAGTACCGGCTCAATGATGCCGCGAATATCCTTCACCTCCGCGGCCGAGCTGATGATGACTGTCCCCGGGCTGTAGACGACACCATCAGGATATTTCTGGGTCATGGAGAGGCTATCCTTGCCCGTGGGTATGTTTATCCCCAGGGTTATGGCGAAACTACTTGCTGCCTCAACAGCTTCATAGAGCCTGGCATCCTCGCCGGGGTTTTTGCATGGCCACATCCAGTTGGCTGAGAGGGAGACGCTCTTCAGTCCGTAGGCCAGTGGTGCCCATACAATGTTTGTAAGAGCTTCGGCTATTGAGAGCACAGAGCCTGCCGCCGCGCTAATAAGCGCTGCTGCCGGTGCATGTCCCAGTGCCGTCGCCATCCCTCTTGTGCCGCGATAGTCCAGGGCTATCGCACCCAGGTTGTTCAGCGGCAGCTGCAGCTCGCCGGCGCACTGCTGTTTTGCTATGCGGCCGGTGACGGAGCGGTCGACCTTATT
>CAZFIF010000115.1:0-7872 GCA_964519065.1 uncultured Rikenella sp. | reverse complement strand
GACTTCAGGAGCCTCGATTATGCAGGCGCCGACGGACCCAGAAAAGCCGACGGCAGCCTCCCGCATATAGAATACATGCACCTGGCACAGGGGAGCGACCTCATCGACGCCGGGGTGATCCTGGGCATGCCATACGTCGGTTCAGCCCCCGACCTGGGATGTTTCGAGACGGGACTTACAGGAGTGAGTCTCCTCCACGCACCAGGTTCAGCAACCTTCTTCCCCAACCCGGTGAGCACTACGGGATACATCCTTCTTGAGGCAGCAGAGGCGGGCCATTGCGAGGTGCATATCCACGATGTCACCGGCAAATTCGTGAAGAGAGTCGCCGAAAGGGATATCGAACCGGGCGAGAGCATCCTGACCGTGGACCTCTCAGGCATGCATGACGGGGTTTACATATGCAGGGTCCTGCTAAACGGAAAACCGCTTTTCACCCTACGGATTATGAAAATAAGCGCTGACAGATGAGCTCCTGACCCTGAATGCCCCTGCAACGAATTCGCACCCGTGATAAGAACATAACAAAAAAAGCGCTCTTTGGCCCACTTTTTGAAGCATTATTGCGATTCCAACCCGTTCACTGACCAACCTTATTCCTGGAGAATGAAAAGAGTAATATTTTTTTTAACGGTTCTTTTTCTGGCTGCCGTGACAGCAATGCCGCAGAAGAGAACCCGGAAGAGTGTCTTCGGTGCTAATGCCGGAGTGTCAATACCCTATAAAGAGTTCGCATACAACACCTTCAGGTATGACGCCGGATTCGCCAATCCCGGACCAACCCTCGAGGCGGAGTATCTCTTTTATGGAAAAGTCTTCGGCTTCTCCACAGCCATCGGCTACTCAAGTCTTTTCTTCAATGAGAACGCTTACCGCGCTGAATATGACCGTACCCTTGGAGGTTACGGCATCAACGAGGTGTCAGCGGGGAACTACCAGGTGCTGAAGTTTATGGCCGGATTCACACTGAAACTACCCGAGATAGCGCATACCGAGGTCATGTTTCTCTTTCACCTCGGGTTAGCCCGCACCGTACATCCCGATCTCCTGGTTACCAACTCTGAATTAGGAGTAATAAACAGTATTGAAAAGAACAGCGGCGGAGGCCCTGTGGCAAACGCCGGTATAAAAATCAACTACTGGCTGAATGAACGCTACGGCGTATCACTGAATGGCAGCCTGACCACCACCACTCCGTCATTCACTGACTATACGGCTCCGGACAGTTACTTCAACATGCCCATTTACTGTGCAGGCATCAATGTCGGCTTTGTCATGAACCTTAGAACTCCCTCGCTATGAAAAGAAGAGCATACCTGCTGATTATACCTCTCTTCCTCGCCTCATGCTCAGGCCAGAGAGTGAATTATGACAAGGGGATCATTCCTCCCGTGCCGGTCAATTTTTCATCGGCAAACTCGATATATGACGATTATAATTCATATTTGAGGATCACGTGGGCAGAGAAGTGGTTTACGCTTATCTTCTCCACCAACAGGCAGTCGTCAGGCAATGACTTTGATTTCATCACTTACCTGGGGAGCATACACTTTGACCTGATAGAGGGTGTCTTTACCATGGAGGCCGGGCCCCGTGATAACGCCCTCCTGGAGGCAGTCAATAGTGACAGCAATGAGTTTGGTCCCTTCTTCACCCTTGATCTGCCATACCATCATTCCTGGAAGAGCGGAGGCGATGGACGCTTTTTCTACAGCAGCGACATTAACGGCAGCCTCGATATCTTCTGCTGCGACTATGATTTTGGCGAGGATATCTTTCAGCCTGTGGGCGACCCGTTCCCGATAGATCCGCTCAATACCGGGCATGATGAAGGGTACCTGACCATTTACAGCACCGGCCAGACGATTCATGAGACAGCCCTGTTCATGTCAGACCGCGACGGCTCGTTTGATATTTACCGTGCTATCGGCGAGGAGGGTAAGATGATCAGTGAGTCTTCTGTCGTCACTGTAAGCAAAGTGGCATCGCTGAGCAGCAGCGCCAATGATAAATGCCCCTATGTCAGCGGGCACATGTTGGTATTTGCTTCCGACAGGGAAGGTGGTTTCGGCGGGTTCGACCTGTGGTACTCCCTCTATGACGGCCAGGAGTGGTCGGCACCGGTCAACTTCGGCAGCGATATCAATACGGAATTTGATGAATACCGTCCTGTTGTGGTGTCAGCAGAAGAGGAGGGATTCCTCAATGACCTGATGGTCTTCTCTTCCAACCGCCCCGGAGGCAAGGGTGGGTTTGACCTCTATTATGCAGGGATTCCCCGGAGATAGGCGGTTTCAGTCTTCAGTCGGCACTCCACAGTCGGCAGGCTTTCGACTTTCAAACCTTCAGCTAATAAAAAGACTCTTACTGGAATACTCCGGGTCACACGTCAGGTTGACATTCAACTTCCGCAGGCCCGCCTCATCACCCGGAGTGGGTATGTGTGTCAGATGCACCTCGCAGTTGCGCAGCCTCTTAAGCTGCTCCAGGGCAGCCTGGGCGGCAGGGTTGGTAAGGGCGCTGATGCCCAGCAGTATGAGCGTCTCCTCCACGTCGAGGCTCACCTCCTTGCCGTTGAGAATATCCTTTTTCAGGTAGGTGACAGAGTCAATAAGATTCTTGGGCATCAGTAACAGGCTGTCAGGCAGTCCCGCCAGCTGCTTCGTGGCGTTGAGTACCAGGCTTGAAGCGGCATGCATCAGCGGCGAGTTCTTGCCGGTGATGATGGTACCGTCAGCCAGCTCCAGCGCAGCCCCGCAGAAGAACCCCGCATTACCTTTGCCTCCTTTTTCCGCCTCCCTTGCCGCCTTCCTGGCAGGCAGCACCACCCTGCGGTCCTCAGCACGCGCCTTAACCTTGGCCATGACATGCGCAGCCTGATCGAGAGTCTCCTTGTCAACCAGCCCCAGGGCATACTCCACCGCACACCTGAAGTAGCGACGGATGATCTCCTGGTGTGACGCCTCCTGTATGACAGCATCATCAACGATGCCAGAGCTGGCACGGTTGACACCCATGTCGGTGGGCGACTGGTACATCGACTCCCCGCCGGTGATTTTTTCCAGTATCCTCTTCAGGAGGTGGAACGCCTCTATGTCACGGTTGTAGTTGACAACCTCCAGGCCGTAGGCATTCAGGTGGTACTCATCGGCGAGCACCTCATCCTTCAGGTCAACAGTTGCGGCTTCATAGGCTATGTTCACCTTGTGATCAATGGGCAGGTCCCATATAGGAAAGGTCTCGAACTTCGCATAGCCGGCCTTGATACCCCGGCGGTACTCATGGTAAAGATTGCAGAGACAGGTGGCCAGCTTGCCGCTGCCGGGACCGGGGCCGGTGACGATAACAATAGGATGGGTGGTTTTGATATAGGCGTTGGCGCCGTAGCCCTCATCACTCACTATCAGGTCAACATCCGTGGGATAACCTTTGGTCGGATAATGAAGATATACCTTTATTCCCCTGTGCTCCAGCTTGTTTTTGAATGCTTTGGCGGGCGACTGGTTCTTGTAGCGCGTGATCACCACGGCCGTCACCTCAATGCCCCACTCCCTGAAGTCGTCTATCGTCTTCAGAGCATCAACATCATAGGTGATGCCGAAGTCAGCCCTCACCTTCTTCCTTTCAATATCACCGGCATGGATGCAGAGTATCACGTCTATCTTATCCCTGAGCATCTGCAGGAGGCGCATCTTGACATTCGGATCGAACCCCGGCAACACCCTGGCAGCATGGTAGTCAAACAGTAGCTTACCCCCGAACTCGAGGTAAAGCTTGTTGTTGAAACGGTCAACCCTCTCAAGGATGGCAGCAGTCTGCTCCCTGAGGTATCTCTCATTGTCAAACCCCGTGCTCTTTGTCTCTGTCATTTAAGTCCCCCGGATAATTCCGCTACGAATTAAGATCAGCTTCCAATATTAAAGAAATTTTCAGCTCAGGGAAATTTATAATGACAAAATTATTTCTTACTAAGAGAATTATGAATTAGCTTTGGCATTGACAATCATATTGTTGGCTTGTTTAAATCTTAATGGTAAAATCATAATATTATGGATAAGAAGAGAACGCTGATACTGTTGCATATCCCGGTCTGGGTAGTAGCAATATTTATTGCCTGGTTCTTCAGTGCTGACGATTTCCCCGGCAGTCGCCCCTCCTATGTTCTGCTCGCTACACTGGTCTCTTCGGTCTGGATGCTGGGGAGCTTTTACGCATTCTACTCTTATCTGGTGCCGAAGTTGCTTATGAAAGACGACAGACAGCGGTTCTGGCTCTACTCGCTTCTCCTTGTTGTGATAATCATTCCCGTAATCTTGCTTTTCCTTATGCTGTTAACAGGAAACAGCGCACTGACCCTTTCGGAGTCGTTCTCTGCCAAAGGATTGTCGCCCTATTTCGGAAGCGTGGTCTTCACCTCAATATGCGGTCTCGCCGGCGCACTCTGCCGGCTGCTGCTCAAGCGATATCACAGAGTGTGAAGCTGAAGCGCAAAGCCATTCTCCTTCAGATGGTTGCTGTTAAATCCAGTTTTTCTTCAAGCCTGAGAGAGAGGTTCTCTATATCCTTTCTCCTGGCGAGCACCTCCAGCCACTTTTCAGGGATGGTGTCATAGCCGTACAGCACTCCTGCCAGTCCGCCAGTAACTGCCGCCGTGGTGTCGGTGTCGCGGCCGAGGTTGACTGCCTTCAGGACCGCCCTGGCGTAACTGCCGGTCCTCATAAGACACCACAGGGCAGCCTCAAGGGTATGCACCACATACCCGTCGCTGGCTATCTGTTCATGCGGCAGGTTGTAGATATTTCTCCTGAGGATCCTGTCGAAGTGGCTTATCTCTTCAGGGCTGACACCGAACGACTCCAGCATACCGGGCATCTCATTGCGGAGAGATGAGTATGCTTCGGTCTTGTCCCTGCCCGATAATATGTAACCGGCAAACTCGAGGCAGATGAAGCAGGCGATGACCGACCGCACATGCCTGTGTGTCAGTCCTGACACCTGCTGCGTGAGACGGAAGCGCTCCTCTGCAGGCTTGCCTGCCGTGATGAAGAGCAGCGGCATGATCCTCATCAGAGAGCCGTTGCCGTTTGACCAGTCGCCGTCGTCGCCCGCCATCTCCGGCGCCACACCGTTGCCTATCCTTGAGAGTGCACGCCAGGTGATACCCCCGATATCGAAGATCCTGCCGTGGGCGCTCCAGTAGCCTTTGCGGTGCCACCTGACAAAGTTCTGACCGATAGTGTTGAGGTCAAACCCTTCCGTCAGCGCCTCGGCGAGGCAGAAGGTGAGAGAGCTGTCGTCCGACCATGTCCCGGGAGGCTGCTGGTGCGTCCCGTAGCCTCGCATGCCGGTGACAGGGTCTTTTTGCAGTTCCTCGCGCGACCGGAACACCACAGGCACTCCCAGCGCATCACCGACGGCAACACCGAAAAGCACATCCCTGTAGATATTTCTTACGCTCATCAGTTCGAAACCGACCTCTCCCCGGGGAGGTATCGTCCTATAAAGATATTAAAAATTCCACCTGACAGGGAATTATTGCTGCGTTACCAATTAACTCATCTGCCAGGTTGTCCGATGCCTCTCATAAGCGCTCCGGAGCCTGAACAGTATTTCTTTTACCTTTGCATGACAGCATGATCTGTCCCGAACATGAAGAGCGTCACGGCAAAAGAGCTTAGTCAGGAATTAACATACCGCACCCCCAGGGAGCTGCGCGACCTGTGTCTCCGCCTGGCGAGGTTTAAAAAGGAGAACAAGGAGCTCCTGACTTACCTGCTGTTCGAATCATCAGACGAACTCTCCTACGTAAAGAGGGTTAAGGAGGAACTGGATGAGGAGTTTGACCGGATAAACCGGGCAAGCTATTACTTTATCCGTAAGAGTGTAAGGAAGATACTGAAGAACACCAGGAAGTACATCAGGTATTCGCAGAAGAAGCAGACGGAGGTCGAACTGTTGCTCCATTTCTGTACCAGGCTGAAAAACCTCTCCCCGCCAATAAAGGGAAACACATCCCTCATGAATCTCTACAACAGGCAGATAGACATGATCATAAAGAAGGTGGCGCTCCTGCACGAGGACCTGCAATACGACTACGGCATCGAGCTCAGGGAACTAAAAAAATAGCTCTCCCCGGCGATTGATCTTTTTTTGTAGTTGGCGGGAATCTTCTTAAATTGGGTTACCTTACTAACGGTGAAATACCGGTATAGAATACAAACCACCATATATAATTCTTACCAAAGAATCCCAACAAAGCTTGTCATGAAAAAAAAAGCGAGATTCTCTTATTATGCCGTTGTGGCAGTTGCGTGCACATTTCTTAATGTAGCCGCGGTATCAGGCCAGGGTAACGTAAGTATTACTGCCGGCCTTGGATTTCCTGATCTTGTAAATGCCGGTATCCGGTATCAGATCGGACAGGCACAGATAGGAATGTCTGCCGGCTTTATGCCTGTTGAAGGCGAGAGCGTAACCTCGGCTTTGCTTGATGTCTGGTATCATTTTGCGGGTTCATCGGAATTGTCAGCAAGAAAACCCTGGTATGGAAGGCTAGGACTTGCCTACCTCCATGATAAAAAGGAAGGATCCTTCAATGAAAAATTTGTCTTCATCGGGATGAGAGCAGGAAGAGAATTCAATGTTTCGCAGCATTTCGGGATATCACTTGACGCCGGTCTTATGTACAAATTGTACAGTGATGTGGAGGAAAATGATCTGGCAAGATTAATAGACTCAATAATTACGGGATTTCCTGCCGGAGGTATTGGGCTTTTCTATCGTTTTTAGCGAGTTTCTCTGTCAGGGCAGCCCCGGGAGACATCCTGATGCAGCAATCAGACGATGAGATTGCCCCCTGTTGTCTGTTTCCGGCATAAAATTAATTCAATTATTGCTGCTCAGAAGGAGATCATCTTATAACCGCGCCTGATATACTTTGTCAACAATCCGCCTGTTCCCCTGACATCCACAGAGCACACCTTCAGGTCCTCGGTGACACCGTACATGTTTGCGCAGACAATGCATGCCTGGACAATAACCCCTTGTTCCTGAAGTGCTGCTATCTTTTCCTTCACCATCTCATTCTCCGACATCAGTCGTTCTGAAGGACCCCACGCCAGCAGAATCACCTCCCTGAACCATCCCAGTCTTTTTGCGTAACCTGTGTACATCAGGCACGCTTTCTCAGCCACTTCGGGATCACCGCTTGACCACAACACAACCAGAGTGTCAGATGCCACTGCGGGTATGCTGTCCTGTGCCGCCAGGCTATTTACAAAACCGGCCGTCAAAATAAGTGCGATAAACAGAGATCTCATTTTCATTTTTCCCTTTGTTTGTTTTTCAGTTAGTATGCAACCTGCCATTGGCTGCTGATCAAAAATAGTGTTATTTTCCACCCGGGATCTCATTTAACACAGGGTTTGTTTCATATCATATTATCTTGTTCCTTATTCCCTGGTTCCTGAATGAAAGTGACTTATTCTTTAGTCTGTCTCAGCCTCATAATGACACTGTGCATGCCTGATCTGTCAGGGCTGAAGACTCTTCGTGCTATTCCTCCAGCACCCTGAAATCCAATAAAGGGCTGGATACATAGTGCATCAACTTCAGCGAGAATGTCAGCCAGACCGGGTTCAGAATTGAATTGACACCCATGGTTTGGAGTTAAATGGACTTTTAAATAGATTTGCTGAAAGCTTATCTTCTGAGATAGTATGATGCAAAAAAACAAATGGTTCTATCCGGTGCTTCCGGCAATTTTATTGATGCTTTATTCCTGTTCAAAGCCATTGGAATGGCCTGCATCACCATTATATGTTTTCGGGCAGGGAGAACCAGACACAACCCAACCAGCGGACCTTGAAAGTG
>CAZFIF010000114.1:0-7874 GCA_964519065.1 uncultured Rikenella sp. | reverse complement strand
GGTGTTTGTGCTCAGATAATATTCCCGGTATTGTTTCCCGCGCAGGTGCTACTTGTGCTCAGATAAAGTTCCTGTCAAGGAACTCCTGGAATCTCTCACGGTACTGGTCGGTGACAGGTATCCGCACCTCGCCATAGACGATGCGGCCACGCTCTATGACCTTCACTGTCTCAAGGTTGACAATGAACGACCGGTGAACGCGCATAAACCTGTTCTCCGGCAGCCTGGCCTCAAGCGCCTTCAGGGTCGATAGCGAGAGGACGGGCTTCTTCTCTCCCCTGAGGAAAATCTTTACATAATCCTTTAACCCCTCTATGTAGTGTATCTCCGAGAAATTTATCCGCCTGATCTTATAGTCTGACTTGATAAAGAGGAAGTCGTTCTTCACCTCCAGCCCCGGCAACTCCTTACGCTCAAGGCCGATAAGCTTGTCAGCCTTATTGACCGCCTTGAGGAACTCGGCATAACTGAACGGCTTCAGCAGGTAATCGACAGCATCAAGACGGAAGCCCTCAAGGGCATACTTCTCATAGGCAGTGGTGAAGATGACCTTCGGTCCGCCACTTATAACCCTTGCAATCTCAGTACCGGTCAAGTCAGGCATCTGTATGTCAAGCAGCACAAGATCAACATCGGATGAGGTGAGATATGCCACTGCATCGACAGGGTTGTCAAAAAGGCCTGCCAGAACAAGCGAGGGAGTCTTCTCAACATATCCTTTCACCAGCTGCAACGCCAGCGGCTCGTCATCTATGGCAACGACCTTTATCATCCGACCTGATGGTTAAGTATTTATCGTTAGCTCGACACTGAACACCGAGTCCCGCTCTTCGATCTTCATCTCATGATGTCCGGGGTATAGCAAGGCAAGCCTCTTCCTGACATTCTCAAGGCCTATGCCCGATGCCGCCTGCGGCGCATTTCCACCGGACCTGCTGATGCTGTTCCGTGCAGTGAAAAATATCATGCCATCGTCTGACTTCAGTGAAATGTCAATGAATGCATTTCCCTTGTTACTGACTCCGTACTTGAAGGCATTCTCAATAAAAGGTATGAAGAGCAACGGTGGCAGATCATGGTCTACATACTCTTCCGGAAAGTCTACAGTCAGTTTTACCCTGTCACTCATCCTTAGCCTCATGAGATCGATATAGCCCTTCATGAACTCTATCTCATGGCTTAGCCTGGTGTTCCCCTGTTCCGATTCATACAGCATATACCTCATCATCTTTGAGAGGCTCAGGACTGCCTCCTGGGCATCATTCTGATTGATGGCTATGAGTGAATATATGTTGTTAAGTGTATTGAAAAAGAAATGGGGGCTGACCTGGTTCTTTAGAAGCGCCAGTTCAGAGTTCAGTTTCTCACGTTCGAGCTCCTTTATCTCCTCCTCCTTCCTCAGGACACTCTCGGCATACCTTAATCCAACGGCAAACCCTGAGACAAGGAATGAGGTAATGAAGAAGTTATAGAGTGCCATTCCTTCTCTCCTGCTCTTACCCCGATCATCGCCGTGTGGATTCCTCTGATCCTCCTGCCTCATCCGCTCTATGACCTCCGGGGGTGGGGTAAAGAGCCGCTCATAAAACTTCCCTGAAGCCAATCCCAATATCACTATCAGGGATGCTGCTAGAACAGTGAAGCTGAACCATCGACCTTTTTCGGCCAGCCGTGGGACCAGCCAGAGGTAATTGATGTAGAACAGGATAAAGAAGACAAACGTGTTGAAGAAAACGATCCTGGTTGTTCGTTCATCATTGAAGAGGCCACCCGAAATAAGAATCTGCGGAAGAATGAAAAGAATTATCCAACCTGTAGCGTGCAGCAGCAGACCTAATCCCTTCCTCTTCCTTATCGTTCCTTTAATATTCATACTGTCTTCAAAGCTAATGATTCTCATTCAATAATCACTCATATCTCAGAGCATCAATGGGGTCCAGCTCCGCTGCCCTTCTCGCGGGGTACCATCCGAAGAAGACTCCGATAACCGTGCAAACCACAAATGCCAGTATCGCCGAGCTCCACATCACGCTTATAGGCCACGAGGTTAGTGACCCAACTATCTGTGAAGCCACGAAGCCTAGCAGTATACCTACGATACCCCCGAAAACACTGAGCATTATTGATTCAATCAGGAACTGAAGCAGGATATCCATGCTCCTGCCCCCTATTGACATTCTCAGCCCTATCTCCCTTGTGCGCTCCGTGACAGAGACATACATGATATTCATGATCCCGATGCCTCCCACCAAAAGTGATATCCCTGCTATTGCCCCCAGAA
Source organism: uncultured Rikenella sp. (assembly GCA_964519065.1). Taxonomy (GTDB): domain Bacteria; phylum Bacteroidota; class Bacteroidia; order Bacteroidales; family VadinHA17; genus SR-FBR-E99. The sequence goes on along the minus strand of CAZFIF010000114.1, from coordinate 5,593 downwards.
GGATGGTGAGTATATCAGTCACGGAGGTCATCGTTGTTGAGAGCTCCTCCTGGCTTCTGATCTGAAAATCATTATCCTCATTATCGCGCAGTTTATGGCTGCTCCTGAGTGCCTCCTCCACCTGTGTCTGTGCCAGTTCCGATTCTTCAGCGCTTCTGGCGGACATCTGTATTGACTGGATATGTGTCTGTGCAAGTATCCTTTTCTGTACTGTGGTATAAGGAGCTATAAGAACATCATCCTGGTCCTGCCCGAAGCTGTTCTGTCCCTTTTCTTTCAGCACCCCGATTATTTTAAAAGGGATCTTCTTGAACCGTATAGTCTCGCCTGTGGGGTCTATCCCCTCCCCAAACAGTTCGTCGGCTACGGTGCGTCCTATGAGGCACACCTTTGCAGAGCCCTTTGCCTCGCTGTCGGTTATATTGCGTCCGCTGACAACCTCCCAGCTCTTTATCTCCAGATACTCCTCATTGCCGCCGTATATTGTTGTAGGCCAGTTTGAGTTGCCGTATACGGCCTGTCCGCTGCTTCTCACCTCGGGCGATACTGCAATAACTGCATCACACTCCGTTTTAATGGCGGTGACGTCATTCATTGTCAGCTGTTGCGAGCTGGAACTGCCCTGCTGTACGCCTCCCATACGCATGCTGGATGGCATCACGAAAAGCATGTTTGAGCCCATGCTTGATATCTGATCCTGGATGCTCTTCTTCGACCCCTGGCCAATGGCAAGCATGGTGATGACTGACGCCACGCCTATTATTATTCCCAGCATCGTCAGGAATGAGCGCATCTTATTGCGCTTCAGCGCATTCAGTGCAACTTTCAATAGATTTCCAATATTCATCTTACTCTCCTATTAATCATCTTCAACCGGCAGGGCCTGCAGCATCTCTGCAGCAACAAGCCTGTTACGGATCTCTTCCTCCCTCAGGATATGCCCGTCACGGAACATGACGCTGCGTGTCATGCAGCGTGAAATATCAGGCTCATGCGTAACAAAGACAATGGTCTTGCCTCTGGCATTAAGATCCTGGAACAATGACATGATCTCGTATGAGGTACGGCTGTCAAGGTTACCCGTAGCCTCATCAGCCAGGATCACAACCGGGTCATTCACCAGTGACCTCGCTATGGCTACCCTCTGCTGCTGTCCGCCTGACAGCTGGTTGGGCATATGGCCCATCCTGTCAGCCAGTCCTACTGCCTCGAGTGCGGCTATGGCCCTCTCCCTGCGCTCCCTTGCTTTTATCGCCGGGTTGTACATGAGCGGCAGCTCCACATTCTCCAGGGCCGAGGTGCGCGAGAGCAGGTTATACGACTGGAAGACGAAGCCTATCTTCAGGTTGCGTATAGCAGCCCTCTCATTCCTGGACATCCCTGCCACATTCACTCCGTCAAGCAAGTAGGTTCCTTCCGTCGGCCTGTCAAGGCAGCCGATAATGTTCAGCATGGTCGACTTGCCCGAGCCGCTGGCGCCCATAATAGCGACAAATTCGCCCTGATGGATCCTGAGGTCGACACCTCTCAGGGCATGTACAGTCACCTCCCCCACATAATAGTCCTTTTTCAATGAGGATATGTCAATTATTGCCTTCATCGTCAGTTGCGTGTTGAAGAGTTTGTTCTTGACCCGGTGGATGTGCCCTGTGTATTTCTTCTTCCGGGAGGTGTAGGCATGAAGGGATTTGAAGCCACTTCCTGCTCTTTCTTATCCTTTGCCGTGGCGGCAGTCATCTTTATGACAACCTCAGCGCCTTCATCCAGTCCTGATTTTACCTCCGCATTGTCGCCGTCGTCCGATCCAAGCACTACCCTTACCGGATGTATCCCCTTCTCATCCTTCACCCAGACCCTTGTGGGAGCTTTGAAGCCCGCCGGCGGGGTAAATCCTTCCGGCATCTGGCCACCGGACATGCCCTGCTCTCTGCTGCCTGTTCCCATTCCTGCTCTTCTGCCAGTTCCTGTGCCTGCACCGCCGGCGGTTACCATTCCTGTACCATCTCCCCTGCCTTCTCCTGCAACACTCATACCGCCTGCAGACCTGCCGGCGCCTCCCGTTATACCTTCTGCAGGCCTGTCGTTACTGCCGGACATACCCTGCTTGTCGCTCCCGGAAGCCATCTCCCTGCCCAGCCTGGCCAGGTAGTCAGCGTCTGGCGTGAACTTCACTGCCTTGTAAGGGATGGTGAGGACATCTCTTATCTCCTCCGCATAGATGACAATGTTGGCCGTCATTCCGGGGAGAAGCTTCTTGTCGGGATTAGGAGCATTGATGATAACGGTGTAGGTGACAACGTTCGATGTGGTGACCGGCGATAGTCTTATCTGCTCAACGGTACCTGCGAATTTCTCATCGGGGTAGGCATCGACGTCAAACTCTACCCGCTGTCCCATACTGATCATCCCGATATCTGATTCGTCTATGTCAGCCTCTACCTGCATCTGCGTAAGATCCTGGGCTATTGTAAAGATCTCCGGTGTGTTGAAGCTGGCAGCCACCGTCTGGCCCTCATCAACCGCCCTGTTCATTACCACGCCGTCAATGGGAGAATATATTGTGGCATACCCAAGCTGAACCAGGGCCTTGTCATACTGCGCCTGCGAGTTCTTAAGTGAGGCCCTGGATTTCTCGTAGTTGTACCTGGCCTGGTCATAATCAGCCTGCGCAATAAGGTTCTTCTCATAAAGAGCCTTGCTCCGCTCATAATTTGAGTTCTGGTATTCCATCTCCGCCTTTGCGTTGTCAAGTGTGGCAAGCGACTGCTGCACGCTTGATTTCAGTGCAGTCTTGTCGAGCTCTGCAAGCACCTGACCCTTTTTCACCTGTGAGTTGAAGTCCACATACAGCTTCTCAACTATACCTGAGACCTGCGTTCCCACAACCACAGAAGTGATGGCCTCTATGGTGCCCGTGGCAGTTACGGTATTTACTATCGAGCCCTTCTTTGCTACTGAGGTCTCGAAGATGTATGTCTTGCTCTTCTTGCAGCTGTGAACGGTCAGCAGAGTCACTGCAACCACCGCCAGCAATCCGCCGCCTAATAAAATTCTTTTGCCTTTCATTGTTATCATTATTTATTTTCCCTTTTATTTTTAAAACGAAAGCGTTACTCCCCTGTAGAAGTCGATGATCTTGTAACTGTAAACAAGCTCATATTTTGCCTGTAGCAGCTTGCTCTCAGCCGCAGTCAGGTTTGTCTTTTGTATCAGGAAGTCTACCGAGTTCATGGCTCCGAGTTTGAACTTCTCCTCGGCCACATTGTATGATTCCTGAGAGGCGTTGTGCTGGTTGACAGCAGCCTCATAGCTGATGACGGCCGACTGTGCGTCAAGGACCGCCTGCTCAACCTCCTTGCGAAGCTGGTTCCTGGTGTTGAGCTCATCGAGCTCTGCAGTGGTTATGCCATACCTGGCCCTGGCTACTGATGATTTGTTCTGATTGTTTTTGAATATCGGTATGGAAACGGATAATCCCACTGAAGGTGAAAATCCGCTTTTCAGTTGTGATCCCATCTCCGCTGCCTGAGTGAACCCGGTGCTCAGTCCGGCATTCATCGAGACGGATGGATAAAAACCTCCCTTTGCGAGTTCAAGATCCACCTCCGAACTCTCAAGGTTGATTTCTGCATTTTTGATCTGGGGCTTGACGTTCAGTGCCTCTTCATACACACTCACCGCATCGGCAGCAGGAGGGGTGGAGATAATGGCAGCAATATCCGGCCGGGCAATTTCAAATGACTCATCAACAGGATATTCCATAAGCTGCATCAGGGTCACCTTTGCCATCTTAAGGCTATTCACCGCGTTGGCAAGAGTCAGCTCCTCGCTGGCAAGCTGTGTCTTTACCTGCAGGTAATCACTGTTGGCAATGGCTCCGAGACCGTATCTCTCTTTCGCCAAAGCCAGTTCTTCACGGGTGGCATCAGCCTGGTTGCGGCTGTTGGTGACCTGTTCCTCAGCGTAGAGGACCTGCAGGTACGCGCTCATTATGTTCAGTGAAACACTCTCCTTCGTCTCTTCGATACTGTACTGAAGTCCCTTGAAGTTCAGTTCAGCCTGCCGGATCTCATTCTGTGCCTGAAAACCGCTGAAAAGGGTTACGCCACTGTTTATTGCAGCGCTGGTGCGTGATGAGCCATCAAATGATGTCTCACCGTAGGTGTCAGTAACCTGCTGCCACCCCACGCTCTCTCCCAGTGATGCATTGAGGGTGGGCCAGCGGTTGTCCTTCGCCTGCTGCATGCTGATCTCTCCCACATTGACAGAGACCTCCGCCTTGCGAACCTGAATGTTCTCATCAAGTGCATAATCAATACATTCGTTCAGCGTCCACCGCTTCTCCTGGGCTGAGGCAGTCAGAACAGACATGATAATGACTGCTGCTGCTATTAATCCTTTCGTGCTCATCTTTTCTAATTCGTGAAACTTGATGAGACAAAACTATAATGGCAAGCTCCCGGGAAAAAATTCTTTAGACTGTTGTCACTATTTTAACGACAGACTGCTGATTTTTGCCGACGGTCATGATGGAGTAAGAGCCCTTCCTGTATCCCACTCCCGACCTGCAATATGCCTGTAAAGCTGAAGAAAGGCTGCCAATCCCCGAACTCAAAAATCAACCCTGATCGCTATGCCACCGGGGAATACGCTCACGGTCAGTTCGCTTTCAGGTTTTAAGGGAGCTACTCCCGTTTCAGGATGATAATCACGGAGATACCTCTCATAATGCTTGACTGCCCTGGTGGGCTGTGTCCATATCTGGGCTTCCGTCACGGCAGTGTTGAGGGCAAAATTCGCCAGACCATCCCACACGGTGCGCTTGAACCCCAGCCAGGTGACCAGACCGCTGCCTAAATTCACCACACCTGCAATGGCATGGGTCTTCCATGACCTTCCCTCTTTCTCCCTGAGAGCCAATGCCTTCAGCAGCTCAGCTGCCTCTTCCTCCGAAAAAGGCCTGACACCTGAGACATAATCGCGATAGGATGGATAGTCTGCCTTCGCATCTTTTGGCAGTATGGGGGTGATCAGCTGTCCCAGCGCCCCAAGCATTGTTGTGGCAGCTCCCAGGGCCATATCCTGGCGCAGGCTCTTATCATCTGATGAGATATAAACAACAGCCTGGCCAGCCGTGGCAGCGCTGTATCCGGCCAGCCATCCGTACCACCAGCGCTGCGCGCCCAGCTTATCACGGAGAGCCATTGCCTGTATCTCCTGCGTTCTGTCGTCCGTGACAGTATCTGCACAAGTGCCGTTACCCTGCAGAGGGCCAGGCTGAAACAGGAAAATGACCACAAAAAGTGTTGTGGCAAAGAAAGATCTGAAAGATAATGTATGCATCGTATTGCTTATTTGCTCCCGCCGGTCAATAATGCAGATTCCCTGAGCCTGACAGAAAGCAGGAAGCTTATTACCATCAAAATGATAAGTACGGATAGCGGTAATGTCATTGACCCCGTTACCGGGGACTTGAAGCCATCCATACCGAAGATGAATGCAATACCTGATACCTGTCCCATCATGAGAAGAAATCCGTTTGATGTGCCTTCGGAAACAGGAAACGTCACTTCTGCGCCGTACTGGAATCCTA
>CAZFIF010000113.1:0-7894 GCA_964519065.1 uncultured Rikenella sp. | reverse complement strand
GCGGGTAGGACGATAGATAGCATTAAAAGAATAAACAGAATCCTTTTCATTTCTTGCGGTTTTTGAGGGCAGTCATGATAAAGCCGGCGGCAAATGCCTTCCTCTCCTGCATGAAGGAGTTGAACTTCCTGTTGTCATTCATCTGCGGCATCATGATCGCCATCAGGTCACGTGCTGCAACGGGGAAGACCGACATTCCCACTATTGTGATCATCAGCTGCGGCATATCGCTTTTCTTGATACCGTAGCCTTTGAGCTCCTTTGAGTGTCTCTCGTATATGAGGTCGCGAAGCTGCGCATACTGGAGCGACTCCCTCAGTCCTTCCGCCAGCTCCGGGTTGTGCGAAATCTCATTCAGAAGGAATAAGGGGAGTTTGGGGTTTTTGATGAGGAAATCAATATGCTCATCGAGAAACCTGCGCATCTTCTCCTTGAATGTAGCCTCCTCCATGAAAATGGACGCGATCTTGTCAAACATCTTTTTGAGAAGCACATGGAAAACAGCCATGAAGAGCTGGTCTTTGGTCCGGAAATAGTAGTGAAGCAGTGCCTTGTTGATCCCGGCCCGGTCCGCTATCTCCTGCATGCGGGCCCCGGTATAACCCTTTTCTTCAAATACTTCCGTGGCGGCATCAAAGATCTTCGACTGGGTCTGGCCAATCAGTTCCTTCTTTTTAACCATTTTATTTAACCTTATAGATTAAACAAATAATTTAACTAGATAGTCAAAGGTAGAATATTTCTTTCTTTCTTCCAAATATTTTTTTCTGCTGATGAAAATTAACGGCAGGTCTTATCAACCAGCAGGCGAAGGCTCTGCGATGCTGCAGGATGGGTATCACCTGCAGGTCGACGCGGTCGCCGGGGAGCGCTGTAATGAAACCGGCCCCCGGCAAGTCGAATCAACTGCCGGCTGGCTGCATTAATGGGGCACCGGGATAGTCAGATCGGGGGTGTGGCGGCTTCACCGAAACCGACCCCCCCCGGCAAGTCGAATCAACTGCCGGCTGGCTGCATTAATGGGGCACCGGGATAGTCAGATCGGGGGTGTGGCGGCTTCACCGAAACCGACCCCCCCCGGCAAGTCGAATCAACTGCCGGCTGGCTGCATTAACGAGGGCACCCCGTTAGCAGAATCGGGAGTGTTGCGGCTTCACCGAAACTGGCCCCCGGCAAGGCATAGAGGCAGAATACCCGTAACTATTAAAGTTGTACATTTGCAGGAGATTCCTTTCTGAATGCTTAAACATTTGCTGATCATCGGATCCGGCGGTTTCCTGGGGAGCGTGGCACGATACCTGGTGTCACAGCTTAACCTTACCGTCAGCTTCCACTCCATCCCGGTAGGCACCCTGATTGTTAACATAGCCGGCAGCCTGGTAATAGGCTTCCTTACAGGGATAGCAGAGAAAAGCCTCATACTGACACCGGAGTGGAGGCTTTTCCTGATGGTGGGACTCTGCGGAGGGTTCACCACCTTCTCTGCATTTGCCAATGAGAACCTGATGCTGATCCATAACGGCCAGATCATGACGGTGCTGCTTTACACCGGGTTGAGCATCTTTCTCGGATTTGTTGCCGTTTATCTTGGTTATATATTGACTAATCTGCTTTGATCATGGAAAAGAGTTCCCATTCCGTTATGAGGGTCTATGCCAGCACAACCGACAGGCTTGGGTCACAGTTGCTGTATGAAGCTATCGTCTACAGGGCCAGGGAAGAGGGCATCTCAGGAGCGACAGTCTACCGGGGAGTGATGGGCTACGGACTCAGCAGCCATATCCATACCTCAAAATTCTGGGAGCTGACCGAAAAACTGCCGGTCATTATCGAGATGATTGACCGCACCGAAAAAATTGAGGAATTCTATAACCTGATCTCTTCTGAGCTATCTGACCTCCCGAAAGGGTGCCTCGTGACTATCAGCCCGACCGAGGTTAAACTCCATAAGTTCGGAGAAAAGTCGCGCCAAAATTGACCAATTCTTTTGCACTTTTCAGTTGCAGTTCATAAATTTATGGTGCATTTCCTCTTTTATTGTGCAACATAAATTTGCAAGCCATGCTGGTAAAGACCTTCAGCGCTGCCGTGTTCGGCATCGAGGCAGTTCCGGTAACCATAGAGGTTGAGGTTACCCGCGGTGTCCGTTACATGCTTGTGGGGTTGCCTGACACTGCCGTCAAGGAGAGTCAGCAGCGCATTGAGTCGGCCTTCAGGGCGGTGGGGCTCCACTGGCCTGGCCGGCAGGTGATCATCAACATGGCTCCGGCCGACATACGCAAGGAGGGGTCCTCATATGACCTCCCCCTTGCTGTTGGCATCCTTGCTGCGGCGGAGACGGTCAGCGGCAGCCGGCTTGAGGGATTGCTGTTTACCGGCGAACTCTCCCTCGACGGAGCTGTGAAGCCCGTCAGGGGTGTGCTGCCCATGGCACTGCAGGCAAGGGCAGCAGGCTTTCGTGGCATGGTGGTGCCGGCGGAGAATGCGCAGGAGGCAGCAGTGGTTGAGGGTCTGGATCTCTTCGGTGTCACCAGCCTGGGGGAGGTGCTCGACTATTTGCGTGGTGAAAAGCACCTGACACCCCTGAAGATGGACCTCCACTCTCTCTTCAGTCGTGAAGGGAACATCTATGATCTTGATTTCGCAGATGTCAGGGGGCAGGAGACCGTCAAGCGTGCCCTGGAGGTTGCCGTCGCCGGATCACACAATGCAGTTATGGTAGGTCCTCCCGGCTCCGGCAAGACGATGCTGGCCCGGCGGCTGCCCGGCATACTCCCTCCCCTCACCCTGGAGGAGGCCCTGGAGACTACCAGGATACATTCGGTGGCCGGTAAGATCGACAGCCACCTTTCACTGATGACCCGCCGCCCCTTCAGGAGTCCCCACCACACCAGCTCGGATATTGCCATGGTCGGCGGAGGAAGCGTGCCCCAGCCCGGGGAGATAAGCCTGGCACATAACGGGGTGCTCTTCCTTGATGAACTGCCGGAGTTCAAACGCAGTGTCCTGGAGGTGCTGCGCCAGCCGCTGGAGGACCGTATCATCACCATCGCCAGGGCCAGATTGAGCTGTGACTTTCCGGCCTCGTTCATGCTCATTGCAAGTATGAACCCCTGCCCCTGCGGATATCATAACCACCCGGAGAAGGAGTGTACCTGTGCCCCCGGGATGGTGCAGAGGTACCTGAGCCGCATCTCGGGACCGCTGTTGGACCGTATTGACATTCATATAGAGGTTGTGCCCGTAAACTATGAAAATCTTGCCGCCACAACACCCGCAGAGTCCTCTTCCGCAGTACGTGACCGGGTCGTCATAGCCCGGGAGATACAGGCAAAACGCTTTTCCGGTCACGATGGCATCTATTGCAACGCCCAGATGACCTCCGCCATGTTACGCAGACACTGCCACCTCGATGATGCCGGCGGCAGACTGCTGAGGGCCGCCATGGAAATGAGAGGATTGTCCGGAAGAGCCTATGACAGAATACTTAAGGTCTCCCGTACAATAGCAGACCTGGATGAGTCTGAGATCATCAGACCCGACCACATCTCCGAGGCTATCAACTACCGCAGCCTCGACAGGGAGGGATGGGCCGGATAAAAATCAGCATGTTATTTTATTACATCTATCTTTTTGCTTATTTTGTGACCGGGGAATAGTACCATTTCAATCCTGGTCGGAAAGTATGGAATTGATTAACAGATTAAGGAAAAAGCTGTCAGATGAACATTTGATGTTCGCCTACCGCGGCGAGGTGACGGAGATCAACTCTGCCGGGCTGCTAACTCTCCTTGAGAGGGAGATGGAGTTCTCTGAGTTCAATCCGCTGGGTCGAAAGAGACTCTTCATGTTCGTGCTTGAAAACCTTCAGAATATTACCAGGCACGGTATTTCGAAGAACGATGAGGTAACCTCACTGGTGGTCTACAGCAAGACCGACGACGGTTACACTGTGAGTACAGGCAACGCTCTGAAAAACAGCGACGTGAAGGGTCTGAGGAAGAATCTCGAGAAGATAAACAGTCTCGATCCCGAGAAGGTGCGTGAGGTATACCGCACCATGCTCCAGGATTCCAGTATAGGGCACAAGGGTGGGGCCGGACTTGGCCTCATGGAGATGGCGCGCAAGACGGGCAACAGGCTCGACTATGACTTCCTGCCCATAGATGATAAATATTCGTACTTCATACTGAGCAAGACGGTTGATGCAGGAGGCAAAGGGATTGCTGAGCCCGGTGCCGAAGGCTCTTTTGACTCAGCCATGGTGGCCAATCTTGAGCGCACCATGAAATCCAACGATATCGTCTTCATCTGGGCCGGACCCCTGACTCATGCCATCAGCAAGGAGCTGCTGAGCTTCAGCGAAGCCACCATGCGTGAGACAGACCTCGAGCAGAACCTGCATAAGCGTGTCTTTGCCACCCTGATAGAGCTCTTCCAGAATGTTGCACAGCACAGTCCGGGATTTGATGCCGAGCAGAGGTATGGCATACCACTTGCAATGATCAGGAAGAGGCCAACATCATTCATCATCACCTCGGGCAACCTTATCAGGAAGAGTGACATCGAACACCTGGTGCGGAAGCTTGATATGGTCAACAGCTACGACGAGGAGGGTCTCAAGAAGCTCCTGAAGGTGGCTCTGATGGGGCAGGATATGACCAAGATCACCACCGGTTACATGGGACTCCTGGAGATGGCCAGGAGGTCAGGTCACAGGCTTACCTACAAGTTTGAGGAGGTGAACGACGACTATTCCTACTACACCATTACTGTGAGGGTCAGAGCCCGCAGCCAGCGATCGCGCTGACAGTACCCATTATCCGTTTGCTTAAGAGCCCGCAACCGTAAGTCGCACTTACCGGATAAATTATCAGTCAGATTTAGACTAAGAGTCTCCGGCCTGCAACGGCACACTCACCAGGCTCAGTTCGCTGCCGTTATAGACGGCATAACTCTCACTGCAGCTGAACCAGTCGCCAAGTATTATCATGCTCCTGTCATCCTCGTCGAACGTGAGGGGCAGGTGCCTGTGGCCGTATATGTAGTAGCGTGCCTTGCATCCTTTTGCTGCCAGTGAACGGGTATGGCGGATAAGGTCTTCCTTATCCTCGCCCATGAAGGGCAGTGAGACATGTTTGGCCAGCCGGCTGCTCCTGGACCATCCATGACCCAGGGCCATGCCGAAACGGGGATGGATGGAGGAGAAGAGGATACGTGCCATCCTGTTATGAAAGAAGGCAAAGAGCAATCTGCCTCCCATGCTCCTGCTGCCGAGGCCCTCACCGTGGGCCAGGTAAAAGGTTTCGCCCCCTATCTCTGTCAGGAGAGGCTCATGATGCACAGTTACTCCGCACTCATCGGCCAGGTAACCCTTCATCCACATGTCGTGGTTGCCCGCAAACATATGTATGTCGATGCCCCTGTCGGATAGGGAGGCCAGGGTGCCCAGGAAACGGACGAATCCTTTCGGGACCACAGTCTTATATTCCCACCAGAAATCAAAGAGATCACCCAGCAGGTATATAGCTGAGGCATCGTCAGCCACTCTCTCAAGCCATCCCGTGACCCGCTGTTCTCGTTCGCGGGGATCTGTTCCTGCTGCCAGTCCGAGGTGAAAGTCAGAGGCAAAGTATGTGTTCCGGCCTCCCAAGACTATTACTGTTTATTGAAGATCTGATCCAGCCTGATCTGCAGGTTACGGCCGGTAAGATTGTTATTGATAATGTTACCCTCAGGATCATACAGCAGGTTTGACGGCACTGACTGCACGTTCATCAGGCGGGCGTAGACGGGGTTAAGCGGATCCTCCTCCCTGACGCTTATCCAGGGGATCTCTTCAAAGCGAACCCTGTTCTTCCACCTCTCCTCATCGCGGTCAAGACTTACATGGTATATCTCCAGTCCCCTGGAATGGTAGGCCGTGTAGAGCGATCTCAGCAGGGGCAGCTCCGCAAGGCATTCCTGGGAAGTGGTAGTCCAGAAAGAGACAAGCACATATTTCCCCCTGAGGGATGCCACACTGACCATATTCCCTTTTATGTCCGGCAGTGCCGGCTTGGTATTGGCCTCAGGCAGCTGTGAGGCAAGGGAGGCCATCCGGTCTATGTACATGCGGTTGAGCTCCGAGGTTACATTCTCCTTCAGGGCACGGACATGTCGCGATACCGGGTACTTCACCGAGAGTGAGTCGGAGACGATCTTCAGGTACTGCAGGTCACGGGGCTGGTACAGCACATAGGTGTTTTCGTCAATACGCTGGTACAGTGCCTTGATCGCGGCCATGGAGCTGATGTTTTCGATGACGAATTTGATGTTGAAATTTCGCTGGGCATCAACGATGTCAACATATGCCTCTTCCAGCGCGGCACCCCTGGCGGCTATCTCCTCATCATTCAGGCCTGCATAGATCTTCCTGATGGAGTCAAGTCTCGAGTTGGTCTTAAGCAGTTGCAGGTCGAGGATCCTGACCTCCTCTGATCCCGGTGACCCGGCGACGGTATAGTTCATTGCCACCGGCGATTTGCCGAAGCTGAGGTCTATCTTCTCACCCGGCATTGCCAGCAGTCCGATGAATGCACCATTATCAAAACGCACCTGCAGAAACTCGGGACCGGTGATCTCAAGCGCAAATTTGAACTGTCCGCGTTTTATCACGGCAGAGTCGATAACATTACTGTGGTCGACCTCTGACTTTTCGAGGAGGACGATGCCCTCTCTGCCGTCATTGAGTGCGCCCCTGATCGTTACTTTCCTGTCATTGCTGCAGCCTGCAACTATCAGTGCAGTCAGAAATATCAATATCAGCCTCTTCATTTCGATTATCAGTTACCTCTGCAAAGAAAACAAAAATAGCCATTGGCTACTGCCCGGCCAGCAGTTCCTCAACTTTTTTCCGTAGGGCATCTCCCCTGAGATTTAACGCCACCACTCTTCCCTCGCGGTCAAGCAGGAAGCTTGATGGTATCTCTGACAGCCCGAAGTTCCTGACCACCTCTGAGTCACGGTATTTCAGGTCACTGACGTGGTGCCATCTTCCCAGCCTGTCTTTTCTTATTGCCTCTGTCCACTCCTCCTTCCTGATGTCAAGCGATACCTGGTATATGTCGAATCCACGGCTGTGGTACAGGTCATAAAGGCTTACAAGGTTAGGATTCTCCTCGCGGCACGGTGGGCACCAGGCAGCCCAGAAATCGACAAGCACAATGCTGCCGCGGGTAGATGAGAGTCTCACTGTGTCACCGTCAGGGCCGGGAAGGGCTATCTCGGGCAGCAGGCTGCCGACAGCCGGCCGGGGGTCTGCATATGTGCTCACTGCCAGCGAGTTTCTGAGTCCTGCAACAAACCTGTGCAGATCGACCACCAGGTCAGCTTCAGGGTAACGATCATAGAGCAGTGAGTCTACCCTGTAAAACAGTTCGGGCTCCCCGGAAGCTTCAAACAGCTGCTTCCCGGGCACCACCTGCTGGTTCAGGAGCCATATTGCCACCATCGAGCTTCCGTTTTCCTCGAGAAGTGCAATTCCTTTATCGCGGAGGCCCGAGACAAGCTCCGCAGCTCTTCTGTCAAGGCTGTCCATCAGTAATGGCAGGCGGGGACTCCCCAGGCTGTCGTTGTACACATCGGTAAGCCGCTGCAGCTCATCTATCACCTCCTGATGATCGCGGCGGAAGGCCAGCATCAGCGAGCTCTCTTCAGAGCCTTTGATCTGCTTTGGCGACGATAGCTCACCGCGCTTTGCCTCAACGGTTATCCTGTCACCCGGAGCAGCCAGAAGGGTCAGGAAGTCATCACTGCCCATGCTGAGCATATAAAATGCCGGCCAGGGGTTTTTATGACGGAAGCTGAATTCTCCCTCGTGATCCGGCATCACCGAATCAACCGGCTCGAGAAG
>CAZFIF010000112.1:0-7910 GCA_964519065.1 uncultured Rikenella sp. | reverse complement strand
GTGGCACCCGGTGGTGTTCACCCTCTCATCACCGCCATGAGCGACGCCGCCCTGGCGGCAGGCACCGGACCTATGAGCGCCGTGGCCGGGGCTGTGGCGGAGTTTATCTGCCGCGACCTGCTCGGGGAATATGAGGCTGACGAGGTGATCATTGAAAACGGGGGCGACATCTTCATGAAGCTGACAGCCCCGGCCTCGGTGGCCGTACATGCCGGCAGCTCCCCCCTGTCGGATAAGATTGCACTCCAGATAACGGCGGGAGATACGCCGCTGGCCCTCTGCTGCTCATCAGGCACGGTGGGTCATTCGCTCAGCTTCGGAATGGCAGACGCATGCATGATAGCCTGCCGCGACGGTGCGCTGGCAGATGCCTGGGCCACTGCCTGCTGCAACGAGGTAAAGAGCGGGGATGATGTGCACCGGGTGACGGAAAAGGCACTGGAGAGGCCGGAGATACTCTCGGCAGTGATCATCGCCGGAGAGAAGGTGGGACTCGGAGGCAACATCGAAATCAAAATTGTATAGGCAGGTCCCGGAAGCACCAGTGTCATATCTTCGGCGGGTAGCCCGTAACCTCCCTGATCTGCTCATAGAGAGGCTGCAGGTGTTTGTACATCTTCGAATAGACCCTTTCATACAGCTCGCTGTAGATCTCAACATTCCCCGGGTCGGGGACGAACTCCTCGCCCCTCCTGGTCATGGCTGCCGCTGCTGCGGTGAAATCGCTGAAATACTTCATCCCTACCGCCGCATTGACAGCCGCCCCCAGTGATGATGTCTCATAGGTGTGGGGCCTGTAGCTGTTCATGTTAAAGATATCGGCTGTCATCTGCATCGCCTGCCGGCTCTGTGAGCCTCCTCCGGATACAACGACCGAATGTACCGGCACTTTTGTCCGGCGGACAGTACGCAGGAGCCCCTCCTTGAGAGAGTATGTCAGCCCCTCGAGTATCGCCCTGTATACATGTGCCCTGGTGTGCACGTCGCCGAACCCGATGATGGCCCCCTTAGCCTCCGTGCCCGGCACCTTCACCCCGGGAGACCAGTAGGGCTGCAACATGAGCCCCATGGATCCGGCAGGCACCTCGTCGACCATTGCATCAAAGAAGATCTCGGGATGGCTCCCCGTCTGCTCAGCCATCTGTATCTCCTTCAGCCCGAACTCCTTCTTGAACCAGCTGATCATCCAGTAACCCCTGTATATCTGCACCTCGGTATTATAGCAGTCAGGCACGGCGCTGGGGTATGACGGAAAGAAGGGTATCACCTCATGATACCTGCTGTGTGTCGTCTGCACCGTGGCCGTGGTGCCGTAACTGAGGCAGGCCACATCAGGAGTGATGACCCCGGAACCCAGCACCTCACAGGCCTTGTCGGCAGCCGCGGCAATAAGAGGCAGCCCCTCAGGGATGCCCGACAGCTCTGATGCCTCGCGACTGATATGGCCAAGCACCTCCGAGGGCCTGACAAGATCAGGCAGCTTGTCCCTCTCCACAGGAAACATCTTGTAGTTCATGTGGTTCCTGTCAGTCCACTGCTGTTTCCTGTAATCAAAGGGCAGATATGCCACGGTGCACCCAACCGAATCACGGTATTCGCCAGTCAGCAGCCAGGTAAGATAACCTGAGAGCAGCAGGAACTTACTGGTTTTCTCCCACACCTCCGGGGTGTTCTGCATAAGCCAGTTGCATTCTCCCTGCTTGACCGTATGCATCACCGCCTCCCTCATTCCTACTATCCTGAGGGCTATCTGCATCAGCCAGTCAGGATACTTTCCAACAGCACACAGCCTCTGGTCGAGCCAGCTGATAGCCGGCCGCAACGATTTGCCCTCACTGTCGAGATTGATAAGCGTGGAACGCTGGGTGGTCAACGTCACAGCCTTGATCTGATCCTTGCTGAACTCCGTCTCCCGGAACAGTCGCTGCAGCGTCTCGAACATCCTGTCGCGGAAGTATTCGGGATGCTGCTCTGCCCACCCCGGGGCAGTGGAGAAATAGGGTTCAATGACGGTTTTGGATATCTGCCGCACATTGCCTTCCAGGTCTATCAATACCGCGCGCACCGACTGCGTGCCGAAGTCTATGGCCAGTATCAGTTCATCGGATGATTTCATAATATATCTGTTACAGTCCCAGCATGCTGCCGGGGTTCATGATATTGCAAGGGTCAAGATGCCTCTTCACTGCTGCCATCAACGCCATGGAGCTCTTCCCGAGGTGCCCCTCCATCCACGGTGCCAGCACCCTGCCCACGCCGTGGTGATGGGATATGGAACCCCCGTTTTCAAGGATAGTATCTACCAGCCCCCGGTGAAACAGTGTGAAGTCCTGCCTCTCATTGCCCTTTTCCATGGGACTGAGGAAGGTGAAGTAGAGGTTTGCACCGTTTTCGTAGACGTGGGAGATGTGTATCATCATGAAGGCTCCCGGCCTGCGGTTGACATACTCATGAGAAGCACTCCACACCTTCAGCAGCTTATCCCATGTCACCGCGGTCTCGAGCGTGTCGGTCATGATGCCGAGATCCATCAGCGGATCGCGCATATAGGCGCTCGAGTATCGCTGGGCGAGCCACTTTCTGACAGGACCCCCGCCAATGAACATGCCCTTGCCGCGTCGCACTGTCCTCCTTATCTTTTTCATGACAAAGCGTGCGTAACTCTTCTCCCCCTCCACCGTCACAAACATCAGGCAGCGGCTGCCGGTTTTAAAACCAAGCCCTTTAAGCAGCCTGTCAGCCGCTGTGCCGTCGAAGCCCGACGTCCTGAAGGCTATGTCAGTCTCAGCAGGGTCGGATATCCTGAACAGGTGAGGCCTGCCATACTCGCACTGCATCACCGTCCGCATGGCCTCCACCGCCTGTTCGAAGCTTCTGAAGATAAAACCTGCGGAGGTGGTGTTGGACGGCGCATGGTTGAAAATGTGCAGCGTGGCTTCTGTTATCACCCCGAGGGTACCCTCAGCACCTGCAAAGAGCCTGTGGATGTCCCACCCCTGTGCCATGCGCGGAAAATCCCTCGTCTCTATGACTCCTGCCGGTGTCACCACCTTCAGAGCCACCACCATATCTTCTATCTTGCCGTATCCTGTGGAGGCCTGGCCGGCACCCCTGGCGGAGATCCAGCCGCCGACGGTTGAATACTCAAACGACTGCGGAAAGTGGCCGCAGCTGTAGCCACGCCTGTTAAGCTCCTCCTCGAAGGCGGGACCCATGATGCCGGCCTCGACACGCACTGTCTTGTTAACACTGTTGATCTCGATGATCCTGTTCAGGTGCTTCGCCAGGTCGAGGGCTATACCCCCGCGCGGGGCTCGCAGAGCCCCGGTGACTGACGACTGTCCTCCGGCAGGGATGATGGGAAAATTCTCGCGGCAGCAATATTCAACGATCTTTACCACCTCATCATGAGTGCGCGGTGCCACCACGGCATCGGGAGGGTCAGGCACCTGGCCGAGCCTGAGGTCAAGCAACTCACCGTAAAACTTGCCGCAGGACCAGCGTGCGCGGGAGAGGTCGTCAGCAAATACGTTGTCATTGCCGCAGACACTACTCAGGAAATCAAGGTGGGATTGTTTCAGGAGAGAGGGCTTCCCGAGCCTCACCTCCTCCGTTCCTGGCAGATGCTTTTTCCTTAAATCCTCATCTGTAAGTCCGAACTTCTCCTTTAACAGTGTGATCATGCGGGGGTCTACCGTCTCTTCCCTCTTATCGCCCCACTTCAGGATATGACGGTACGTATTCTCTCTCTCCATGCTCCTAATATAGTTCATATTCCTTCAGTATCGAAGCCTTCTCCTCTTCCTGGCGCTTTTGATCCCAGCCCAGCAATCCTGCCGCCACCAAGGCTATCCTGTCAATGATCTCCCTGCCGGGGTTGCCCAGGGTGCCGGTGCCGGTTCTGCGCAGCATGATGTCCCTGAGCGTGCGTGCGCTCTCATAGTTGACGGCGTAGACGACCTCGGCAAGTATCTCTCCGTCATGGCTAACCACCTCAGCATAACGGGGTTCGTCCCTTGCGATCTGGAAGACAATCCTGCTCTCGGTGCCGTAGTTCCTGCTGACATACTCCACCGTATTGCGGCTGAAGTCCCTGTAGTTAAGATGCTGCCTTATCATGAACTGCCGCATGTCCCGTATCTCGCAGCCGGAGAGATAGAGGTTGTCGGATACCGAGTCGGAGAGAGTCCTCTCAAGCTTCGCCGAGACCAGCCTCAGCACCTCCCGTGCCAGGCTCCTGCTGGTGGTATATTTGCCGCCCTCAACGGTGATCATCCCTTCAATGCCGTCATTGGTATTGTCATATACCTCATACTTTCTCGATGTCTCATAAGATCCCTTTGTCTGGTCATCAACCAGGGGACGAAGACCACCGTAGGCATGGATGATATCAGAGCGTGAGATCTTACGGCCGAAGTTCTCATTCACGTTGTTGATGATCTCGTCGATACTCTCCTGCGATACACTATAGTCGTCAGGGTCTCCGAAGTACTCCTTGTCGGTGGTGCCGATGAGCGAATGATCGCGCCACGGCATGATCATCATGTGACCGCCGTCGCTCTTCTGCAGCGAGACCACATGATGGCCGGCAATTTTCTTTGTTATAATGTGGATGCCCTCCGAGCGCTTCACCCTGTGTTCCGGCATATCCTTCCCGGCAGCAAGGGTGAGTATCTCGTCGGCCCATGTGCCGCCGCAGTTGACCACCAGCCTTCCCCTGACCTCCTTCTCTGCTCCCGTGAAGGAGTCCCTGACCTTCACACCGGTGATCCTGTTTCCGTCACCGAATACAAATCCCTTCACAGGTGTGTAGTTGGATACCTTCGCACCGTACTCTACCGCCGATTTGATGAATGCCAGGGTGAGCCTCTCGGGGAAGATGCTCTGATAGTCGAAGAAGTAGAAGGAATTTCTGAGATCCTCCATCTTCAGGTTCGGCTCCAGCCTGACGGTTTTCCTGCGGGGGACAAGCCTGTGGTTCTGCAGTTTCTTGCTTCTGTCCCAGGTATCCTTCTTGTCATACGACAGGGCATCATAGAGGTACATCCCCGCAAGCATCTTCCAGATATTTCCTTTCCAACGCTTATACATCGGCAGCAGGAACGGAAGGGGGTAAACAAAATTGGGGGCGATGTTACCGAGGATCCTGCGTTCCCGCAACGACTCGCGCACAAGCTTGAGTTCCCCGTTGGCAAGATACCTCAGCCCGCCGTGGATGAGCTTTGAGGTGGCGGCGGAGGTGGCACCGCCGTAGTCCTTTCTTTCAAAAAGAGCGACGGAGAGGCTGCGCGCGGCAGCGATATAGGCTACCGCCGCTCCTGTGATGCCACCACCGACGATTATCAGGTCAAATGTCTGATCATCATCCTCTTCAATATACCGCTTGAGTATCATCTGAAAAGCCGTTATAATACAACCCGTAATTTAATTCAAAATCATCAGAATACATAATACTCCTCCATTGCCAGTTCACCCCTCCCCCGGGAGCGGGAGAAGGGTGAGGCATGGGGCTCCCCTCCGACAGAAGGGATGAGACCGTCAATGTTGTGATTACTCCTGAAGAAGCCGGTGCCAACCCGCCATCATCGGCAGGCTACTCCATTGATAAAGTGTGTTTAGCCTCCACAGGATGCAGACTACTCTCTGAACAACCTGTACTTTGCCGATACCAGCATCAGCACGGCCAGCAGCACGAACAGCCCTATATTGCCTGCCAGGAAGGCATAGTCCTTCATCGCCAGCAGGAAAAAGATGAAGAGATACAGCACTGTCAGCAGGCCGCTTATCAGCAACACCATCCACCTTTTCTTCAGCAGAGACCCGAAGAAGGCGGTCAGCAGGCCGATGGTAGCTGCCGAGGATATAAGATACGCAGGGTTAAACCCGATATGTTCGCTGAGGGCTGTTAGCAGCGAAAAGAAGAGTATCAGTGCCAGGGCCACCAGCAGATAATAGAATATGTGGACCCTTTTATCAGACCGCAGCTCTATTATTATCAGCACCAGGAATGTCAGCGCAATGAAGAGCAGGCCGTACTTGGCACTGCGCTCTGCTTTGGTATAGTGGTCAGACTCCATAATCAGATCGACACCGAAGGCATCATCGGACGGGACATAGTTCTTTCCTGTCCATACCTGGGGGAAGCTCCTGTTTAGATGGGTGACCGTCCATGAGGCCGTAAAGCCGGTGTCAGTAACCTCCCTCTCCGCCGGCAGGAAGTTGCCGGTAAACTTTGGGGCCTCCCACTCCGACGTCAGGCTCACCACGGTGCTCTTGCCCACGGGCGCGAAGGCGATGCTGCCGCTGCCCCTCAGGCCGAGGCTGATGGTGAAATCGCCCCTGAACTCACTGCTCTGCGAGACGTCAAGAGGAAGGGGAAAGGAGATGCCCTTGTCAAAAAGATCGGTCTGTACCGCCCCCGGACGGGCACTGATAGCCTTCCCTCCGATGGTGAGTTCAGCCTGGTCGCTGATGCCCTTGTTGTCTGAGACACCCAATGAGATATAAGCCTTGTCCCACTGCCAGGAATAATCATTGAACTCATCGTAACCGGCCATGGAGAAGCTGCCGGAGAGCTCCAGCCCGGAAGTGTAAACCACGGTCTCATAGATGCCCCGGTACCGGATCTCAGGCATAAGTACACCGTTTACCTTAAGATCGTCAGGCAGAATGTGCATCGTGGTTGTCACATATCTTCCGTCGTCAGCAATGACCCTGGTGCCCGGTACATTTAGCACCGGTCCGGTGACTGTCTGTGCGGAAGCCCAGAGGTCACCTATTTCTGCACGGGCGGTCTCCGCATTCTGTGAACGCTCACGTATCACCTCCATTATCAATGCCAGAGGGATCATAAGCATCAGTCCCAAAATTCCCAGCAGGACCATCTTGACGGTCATCGACTGGTACCACTTTTCCTGTGTTGCATTCTCATTTTCCATTTCAGATGTTTTATTAAAGTACTTTGTATTTCAAAGTTTTAAATTAAAAAAAATCATTTTTTATTGATCAGCTCCTCCAGTGCCTGGAGGTGGCTGTTGAAGCTGTCGAGTCCTGATTCTGTTATAGTATACCTGGTATTCGGCTTACGGTTTATGAAGCTCTTCTCCATGATGATATATCCGGCATCCTCAAGTGCCCTCAGGTGGCTTGCCAGGTTGCCGTCGGTCACCTCCAGCGTCTCCTTCAGTCCTGTGAAGTCCATGCTGCTGTTGACCGCCAGCACCGACATTATTCCCAGTCGCACGCGGCTTTCAAACGCCTTGTTGAAGTTTGTAAGTATCGTTTTCATCCCCTGTATCTGAGATGCATGAAGAGGCCGTAGCCTATATGCAGCAGGCCAAATCCGAAGGCCCAGATTATTATGCTGTATCGGGGCAGTGCCAGGCATACCAGGCCGGTTATCACCTCGAGTACTCCCAGCCAGTGGATCTCCCCGAAGGTGAACTTACCGGCGCTGACCACGGCCAGACCATAGAAAATCAGAGTTGAAGCCACCGTCACAGCGGCAGGCACCGTGGCTGCTGTGAGGAGTATGAACAAGCCTCCCGCACCCAGGGGGATAAGCAGGCTTACCAGCATCCTTCGGGTCACGGGCGTCCAGGCCCTGTGACCGCTTTTTCTGGCCTTGCGCGACGAAAAGATGACAGCCCCCGAGAATGCCAGCACCAGCACCGCTGCCATCACTGCCACGAGCGGAAGAAACTCACGGTACCCGTCCGGACCCTCCGCAAAAGGTCTCATATACCAGTCGGCCGGCGCGGATATCTTTGTGATGAGGATCTGTGCGGCGACAGCGCCCGCCAGGCCCAGGAACCCGGCTACGATGCCTGATATGCCGCTGAGCGACAAAAACCTGGATGAGGCCTCCATCAATTTCCTGATGGCCTGGATATCTTCAAGATGCGGATCTG
>CAZFIF010000111.1:0-8084 GCA_964519065.1 uncultured Rikenella sp. | reverse complement strand
AATGCCGGATTCCTGGCCATACCGGAAAAGCAGAGCGTTTACGGACGGGGTACCTCTTATATATACGATCTCAACTCGGATCAGTCGTGGGGCACCTTCATGGACGGATCGATCCAGACACAGTGGGATCCTATTGCGCTGGAGTTCAGGGATTATCCATATCTCCCGGTTGGCAAGGACAATTTCAAGAACTTCCTAGAGCCGGGCTACATTACGAATAACAATGTCAGTGTTGGCATAAACAGGGAGAATACCTCTTTCCGAAGCTCCTTCAACTGGACTCAGAACAAGGGGCAGTATCCCAATTCGATGCTTAACAAATACTCATACTCCATAGGAGGTGACATCAACGTTGACAGGTTCAGGCTTACATCGAACATGGCTTATACCAAGAGGCAATCACCGAACCTGGGTTCAAACGGGTACACTTCCTATGACCCGATGTACACTCTGCTTATCTGGTCATCTGCAGATTTTGACATCCTTGATTACAAGGATAACTACTGGCTGAAGCCCGGGGAGATACAGAACAATCACTTCGGTTACAATCTTGCCACCGATTCTTACGCCGGCAAGAGTCACAACAATCCCTATTTCAATCGTTATGAAAGGACTAATGAGGTTTCACGTGACATTTTCAATGCAGACCTGACTGCAGCATATGACATCACCAAATGGCTTACGTTTACTGCACGTACCGGAATTGATTTCTTCGTGGAGAGCGGGGAGCTTAAGATTTCAAAGGGATCCTACACTTCAGCCGGCAACACCAGCGGGATTCCTGGGATTCCCTATCCATGGGGTGAAAGCCGGAAAGGCTCCTACATGGCCGGGCAGTCGAAAGGATTCAGCATAAACAGCGACTTCCTTTTAGGCGGCAACAAGACATTCATTGACAAGCTTGATGTGGAATACATGGCCGGCGGGACAATATTTTTTGAGAGAAATGATAACATTAATGCCAAGACCATGGGTGGCCTATCGATACCGGGCTATTTCTCACTTAACGCATCGGTTGACCCTGCCGCCGTGGCCGAGAGCACTTATGCACGGCAGGTAAACTCAGTTTACGGTCGTCTGGCGCTCTCCTGGAACAGGCTTATATACCTTGATTTTACCGGGCGTAATGACTGGGTCTCAATGATGGCTAACGATGAGGTACCGAAGTCTGACAGGTCATATTTCTATCCCTCCGCTTCAGGCAGCATTGTTGTGTCAGAACTGCTGCCCGAATCCACAAAAAGCTGGCTTGATCTGCTTAAGCTGAGATCATCCTATACTTTAGCCAAGAGTGCACCTTCTCCTTACACCATCAACAACGTGTATACTGTCACTCCCTCCACATGGAACGATCTCACAGGAGCCTCAGCCCCTGAGACAATTTATCTCAACTCATACAGTCCCAACTCATACTCTACCACCGAGCTCGGGATTCAGGGCATTCTATTCAGAAACAGGATTTCAGCTGATGTGACTTACTTCTCAAAGCGCCTGTATGATGAACTGAAGTCGGGTCCGCTCTCTTCCGCAACCGGATACACGGGTGTAATGGTTAACACTGACGAGGTGAAAGCGACCCGCGGATGGGAAGTGGCCGTCGGTGCAACACCGGTGAAGACCAGGGATATTGAATGGCATCTCAGCGCCAACTGGACAACCTACAAGGAGATCTATCTTGAGCTAGATTCGGTCTATTCAACCAAACAACCATGGATAAAGCCGGGTAACCGCACTGATGCATTTACCCTCAGGGATTACCTGTATGTGCCGTCAGGAGAGTATGCCGGGCAGCTTATCTGGAATAACGGCAGGGTTGTAAAAAGCTCCTACACCACCCTGTATGGATACAGTGATCCCGACTGGCTGTGGGGTCTCAGCAGCAACCTGAGATATAAGAGCTTCAGTTTCTACATGTCGTTTGACGGAGTGGTAGGCGGATTGATGGGCACCAGGACCGAGAGCTACATGTGGCAGTCAGGTTCACATCCAAACTCATTGACATCGGAGCGTGAACTTGATGCACTTACACCGGGCTCCAAAAACTACCTGGGTTCGGGCGTCATGGTGGTTGGCGGATCAGTGACATATGATACCTATGGAAATATCACCAGTGATACACGTGAATATGCACCAAACGATATTTATACTACCTACAAACAGGCAGTGACAGATTTTCATAATACAAGCGCCTGGGGTGGCAGTGCAAACCCGAATGACGTATATGAAAGGACTTTCCTGAAGCTGCGTGAGATATCCCTGACCTACCAGGTTCCCGGGAAGGTTCTCGGCAAACTGGGAATCATAAAGGGGGCTTCGGTCAGTTTCATCGGGCAGAACGTCTTCTTCTGGGCCAAAGACTTTAAATACTCTGACCCCGACGGTGGCAGTGAAGATTTTTCAGATCCCTCGAGGAGGTATCTTGGAGGCAGTATTAAACTTTCATTCTAACACAGGAGAACAATGAAAAGCATGAAATATATTTTAATAGCAGTACTCTTTCTGTTTACCGCGGTTTCCTGCGATAAATTCGAGGAGATAAATACTGACCCGAATAAAACCACCAAGGTTACATCGGCGATGCTTGCCACGCAGGTTCTGAAAGACACCTACAGGTTCTGGAACCCCAACGCGTCTGATTTCATACAGGGCAATCTCTTCTTCAAGCATATTGCATACCTTGATCCCAGCCCATATGTTTCCCAGTATTACTATTCAAACTATCCTTACGGCAGTTTCGGGTCATTCACACGGCTGACCGATATGAAATACATGATCCAGTATGCCGAAGGAGGTGTTGAAGAGCCATCATACAGGGGACTGGCCCTCTTCATGAAGGCATGGTTCGGATTTAATGCCACGCTCGATATGGGTGACATCCCTTATTCGGAAACCGGTATGGCGCTTGAGGGCATCACCAAACCCGTATATGACAAGCAGGCAGATGTCTTTGCCGCCGTTCTGACAGACTTTCAGCAGGCTGAAGCACTTTTCGCCGAAGGGCGCAACTTCTCCGGCGACATTATGTTCGGAGGAGACCCGGCCAAATGGCGTAGACTGTGCAATGCAATGCAGCTTAAGGTAATACAGACTATGAGCAAGAAAGCCACTACTGAACAGAAGGCCAGGTTTGCGGCAATAGTCAATGCCGGCAACCTGATGACCGGCAATAATGACAATTTCAAGCTTGTATTCAGCACCAATTCAAATGCAGTGTATCCCATGTGGGCCAATGGAGAAACGTACCGGATCAAAACCGGACCGTCTGAACTGGCAGTCGACGCTCTGAAAGATTTTAAAGACAGAAGGTTGTTCTACTTTGCTGAACCTGCCCAGGCTCAGATCACTGGCGGGCTGACCGAACAGGACTGGGATGCCTATGTTGGTGCGCCTACAGAACTTGCGCCCGACCAGCTTGCACTCAATAATGCCGCAGGTAATTATTCCTTGCTTAGCAGGAGGTATGTAAGGTACATGGATAATGATCCGATGCTTTACTTCACCTACTCAGAGCAGTGCTTTATCATTGCAGAGGCGATTGAGGAGGGATGGGTTACAGGCAATGCCCAGACCTGGTATGAAAACGGGGTAAAAGCTATCCTGAATTATTACAGAACGCTGCCCCATACGGCCGGAGAGGTACATGGAATGGAAATCGACCAGGCATATATTGACGGTTACTTCACAGACGCTGCCGCCTATGCAACAGCCGGAACAAAGCAGGATCGCCTGGAACAGATATGGATGCAGAGATGGCTTCTGGATTTCTACCAGGGCAATGGCGGTAATTACCCGCAATTCCTTCGTACAGGCTACCCTGTCTATCCGCTCGATCCGGCAACCAGCCTGAATCCCGAGGATGACAGTGTCTACCCGAAACGCTGGATGTACCCGACTGATGAACGGACAAAGAATCCCGAGAACTATCAGAAGGCTATTGACGAACAGTACGGCGGATATGACGGTATTAACCAGGTGCCATGGTACATAAAGGACTGACAACAGAAAAAATTGATAGATTTCTGGTTTCATTAATAGAGGTTGGTTAATTAATTCTGATGATTGAAAGGGTTTAGATTTGGTGGTTAGGGTAGAATTGTCAGATTGTTGAAATGGTTCCCCTCTTATGGGGGACCATTTTTCTCCTTTTTTCAAATTACAATGTAAGAGCTACAGCATGAAATCTGCATTGAAAATAATCTCTATTTGTCTGTTTATGGTTCTTTCAGTCGACAGTCATTCACAGGATCTGATAACCAACACCTTCAACAGGCAGACATTCAGCCTGAACGGCACCTGGCACTATATAATTGATCCTTACGAGACAGGTTATTACAATTACAGGTATGAGCCATATGATCAGCTGAAGCAGAGTAACAATTCCGCCTTCTATAATAATTATCATACTGATGACAGGTCAGAACTGGTGGAGTATGATTTTGACAAATCCCCTACCCTGAGGGTTCCGGGCGACTGGAACACACAGGATGATAAGCTCCTTTACTATGAGGGTACGATCTGGTACAAGCGATCTTTCGACTATACCCCTGCCGATGCAGGCAACAGGCTGTTCATATATTTCGGTGCCGTTAACTACAGGGCCGAAGTCTACCTTAATGGCATCAAGCTGGGCAGCCATAAGGGAGGGTTCACCCCTTTCAATTTTGAGGTGACCGGCATAGTCCGGCCGGAGGACAACTACCTGGTTGTCAAGGCAGACAACAAACGAGGACGGGAAGAGGTTCCGACCATTAACACCGACTGGTGGAATTATGGAGGTATTACCCGTGATGTGATGCTTATTGAAGAACCTTCCACATTCATCAGAGATTACCAGTTACAACTGAAGAAAGGATCATCGGAAACGATCAGCGGATATATTGTGCTGGACAATGTGCTGAAGGAGGAAAAAGTTACAGTCAGTATACCGGAGCTCAATATTAAGAAGGATGTTATTGTCACTGATGACGGCAGGAAGGAGTTTGAAATCAGGGTAAGGAATATCAGCTACTGGTCACCCGGATCACCCAGGCTCTACAATGTCAGGATATCCACAGGATATCAGACATTGGAAGACCAGATCGGATTCCGTACAATCACTACAAGCGGACCTGACATACTGCTGAACGGCAAAACCCTATTCCTTAAGGGCATATCAATCCATGAGGAGAATCCGTTGCGAAGGGGGCGTGCCGTCAATGAAGCCGATGCGCTGCTCCTGCTGACCTGGGCAAGAGAGCTGGGATGCAATTACGTACGGCTGGCACACTACCCTCATAATGAACATATTGTACGGCTGGCCGACAGAATGGGGTTGATGGTATGGGAGGAGATACCGGTATACTGGACTGTCGATTTCACAAATGAGAATACATTGCAGAACGCCAAAAACCAGCTTACCGAGGCAATAACGAGGGATAAGAACAGGGCATCAATTATCATATGGTCGGTGGCCAATGAGACTCCTCCGTCAGACGTAAGGAACAGGTTTCTGATCAACCTTGTGGACCACGCCAGGTCACTGGATGACACGCGACTGGTCAGCGCAGCCCTGGAAAAGCATTTCCGTGACGGGCTCAACATTGTTGACGATGAAATGGGTAATCACCTCGATGTTGTGGCTTTCAACCAATACACGGGCTGGTATGGAGGCTCGCTGGAGGATGCCCCTGACTCAAAATGGGATATCAAATTCAATAAACCTGTAATAATATCAGAGTTTGGCGGAGGCGCCCTGCAGGGTTTACATGGCAGCGTGAAAGAACGCTGGACAGAAGAATACCAGGAGTACCTCTACCAGCAGAACCTTAAAATGATTGAAAAAATTCCCAATATCAGAGGCACCAGCCCCTGGATACTGGCAGACTTCAGGTCACCGAAAAGGCTGCTTCCGGATATCCAGGACGGATGGAACAGGAAAGGCGTGATATCTGACAACGGCATCAGGAAGAAGGCATTCTATACCCTTAAGCAGTTTTATGAAAAAATTGAAGACAAATATGAATAGGAATCGAATTACAGCTTATGCAGCGATTGCGTTGCTTTTACTGACAGGATCTGTCATGCTTCTCTCCTGCCGGGAAACACAGAAGACGGCACCTAAAGGCTACAAACTGGCCTGGTCTGATGAGTTTGATTATTCGGGCAGTCCTGACAGCCTGAAATGGGTCTACGAGCTTGGTTTTATCAGGAACAACGAAAAACAGTATTACACTGACAGTCTTAAGAACGTGAGAGTTGAAAATGGCTTTCTCATTATCGAGGCTCATCGGGAACGGATTGCCAATACGAAGTTCGGATCGGATGAACTCAGTAAAAAGCCCTGGCTTCAGTATATTGCCGACACAGATACGGCTGAATACACTTCAGGGAGTATAATGACGCAAGGGCTGGCTGAATGGACCTACGGCTACATCGAGGTCAGTGCCAGGCTTCCTCAGGGTGTCGGGCTCTGGCCGGCTATCTGGATGCTTGGCACCAACAGATCGGAAGTGGGATGGCCCAGGTGTGGTGAGATCGATATTATGGAGCATGTCGGCTTTGATAAAGACTCCATTTTCGGTACCGTACATACCGGAGCATACAATCATACTAAGGGGACCCAGAAAGGGAAAAAGGTCTACATTGACGACCCGTACAATAAGTTTCACCTTTTTGCCCTGGAATGGACACCTGAGAAAATGGATTTTCTATTGGACGGGGAAGTTTACAATCATATCGAAAATGAGCATAAAACCACCGATGAATGGCCCTTTGACCAGGATTTCTTTCTGAAGCTGAATGTGGCAATTGGCGGTGGTCTGGGAGGTCGGCACGGAATTGATGATTCTGTCTTTCCACAGCGAATGGTAATAGACTATGTCAGGGTTTATCAGTTGAAATAGACAATCATGATAAAAAAGAGTATCCTGGTTCTTTCACTGGTGATAACTATAGCATATTCATGCCAGAATGGGGGAAACAGGATTAATAAAGAGGTGCACCAGGAATCTGTGACAGGGTACAAGTTGTCATGGGCAGATGAGTTCGACGGCGACCAGATCAACCCCGACAACTGGTCTTTTGAGATATGGGAGGCCGGAAAAGTAAATGATGAATGGCAGCAATACGTAAAAAACCCGGAAAACTACAAGCTCCGGGATGGGAAATTGCATATTACTGCTACACGTACAGGTAAGAATGAAAAAGGCGGGTATGCCTCAACCCGTCTGTCAAGCAGGGGAAAGAAGGAGATCACCTACGGCCGTGTTGAATTCAGGGCCAGGATGCCATCAGGAATCGGTACATGGCCTGCCCTCTGGATGCTGGGGACCAATATCACTGAAGTTGGTTGGCCAGGGTGTGGTGAATTGGTTATCCTGGAGTATGTTGGTTTTCAGCCAGACACAATCCACTCTAATGTATTCACCATGCATCAGTCAGAGGTGACCGAGTGTCATCGGCTTGTTCATCTTCCAACTGCCGAGGATGAATTTCACATCTACGGTATGACCTGGACTACCGACTCAATAACTTTCTACCTTGATGATCCTGCAAATATTGTAAACACCTATGCCCCTGACATAAAAACGGCAGAGAGCTGGCCTTTTGATCAACCATTCTTTCTCATCATGAATTTTGCCGTGGGAGGTAACTGGGGTGGAAAGAGTGGTGTGGATGAAACCATATGGCCACAATCGATGATTGTCGATTATGTAAGGGTTTATCAATTGAAACCATAGTCTCCATCACTTGAAGATCTATATGCCTGCCGGTTTGATCACAGAGCGGATCAGTCCTGTCAGCAGGCTTACGATGCAGTCCCGGGTTCACTGACCCGGGATTGTTGTTAAACGGGATAATTGTAGTATTTTAACGGTGTAAAGCAGGCAGGCGCCGGTTGACCGCCAAGTTGAACCCGCCTGTACTGAGATTGTTTATCTTATGGCAATTATAATAGAGCATACAGCGCAGATCCATTCCTGGCTCTCCTCTGCAAGGCAGTGGGGCGGAGTGGCACCTCAGGGCTCATCAAAGGAGGAAGCCTTTATCATGATAAACCAATAAAAAACAATAAAATGGAAAGAGAAGAAAATCTTGTCAAGGTG
>CAZFIF010000110.1:0-8122 GCA_964519065.1 uncultured Rikenella sp. | reverse complement strand
TCGGGGTGAGGAACTACGGCACCAGGGGTATTTCCGACATAACCATCGGCGACAAAAAGATCCTCGGCTCATCAATGCACCGGCGTGATAACCGGCTGGTATATCACGGTGTTCTGAACATCGCCGGCGATCCTTCCATATTTGAGAAGTACCTCAGGCATCCCTCCCGTGAACCCGACTACCGGCAGCACCGGCCGCACAGCGATTTCGTCACCTCACTTAAGAAAGAGGGTTACGGCATTCATTATCATGACATTGCCGCATTACTAAGCCACTCTCCCACCACCGCACTTTACCGGTAAAATCGTCTGGTGCCTGCCGTTTGAGAACCGTAGGCGCATACTGATTGGAGGCATGGAAAGCCTCCAAGGTTAGTCAGGGACCTGCCTGGTTTATGCATCACCTCTGCGTACTGCTTGTAAGCAAAGATGTCAGAAAATGACAAAATTTTTAAGTAGTTTCACAAGTAATTACCAACGCTCCTCAATCATGGCCACATCTGAATTTTACCATATCTCTTCAGGCGCCAGCCTCGAAAAGATAAACACATTCGCCGGAGCACTCAGTGCAATGAAGGACGACGGGTACGTATGGCTCAACTACCGGAAAGCTTCACGCGAAGACCTGTCTGAACTTGTTGAACCCCTTGGCATCCACCCCCTGTCACTCGAGGACTGTACCGATGAGAACCAGGTGCCGAAGATGGATGAATTTCCGAACTACACCTTCATCGTCTTTAACGCCCTGCGATATGATCAGGAAGTCCTGATGTCTGATGAGGTCGATCTGTTCATCGGTGAGAAATACCTAGTAACCGTGAGCGGATACTCAGAAGCCACTAAATACCCGATAGACGGGATAAAGGAGGTAATAGAGAGGAACAGCGCAGCCGTTAAACGCGGCCCGGCTTGGCTGATGCACGTTATTCTCGACTATATCGTCGATCAGATGGTTGATGCGGTGGAGAAGGCGGAAGCTGATATAGACATGGCCGAGGAGGCGATACTGGGTTCGCCGTCTGCCTTTGATCCCGCCATGCTGACCTATCTACGCCGAAACCTGCTGGGACTGCGTAAGACCCTGTTCCATGAACGTGAGATACTCATTAAGATAAGCCGCAACGACTGTGAGTGGGTGCCGGAGAAGGCCTCGGCACACTACCGAGATATCTTCGACCACCTGTCAAATTTCCTGGAGATGACGGAGAGCCACCGCGATAACGTCACAAGCCTGATGGAACTCTATGCCTCAATGCTGAATAACCAGATGGCGCGCGACTCAAACCAGACCAACGCCACCGTAAGAAGGCTGACACTGATAACAACCATCTTCATGCCTCTCACCCTGCTGGCCGGAATCTTCGGTATGAGCGAATGGACAATGATAACCGGAGGAGAATCCAACATCAGGCACTCTTACCCGATCTTTGCAGCCATAATGGTTGTCATCGGACTGGCCAATTTCTTGTTTATCAGGTGGCTTGAGCGAAACGACAGGAAGAAATTTCTTTGATTCCCGGTTTTTGGCCGACGCATAGCGATTTATTCATGATCCACTGAGCGATCCTGGCAAGTATCCGGGAATCGATGTTGCCGGTTGTCTTATCCATAATTGTCACCTTGATGCCATGAACGTGATGAAGTGAATGACTTGAAGACATCTCCGGGAACTTATGCCTCTTATACTGATTTTTGAACAAATCGGGCGAAATGGCCTTATTTTTGTACTACCTCAATCAGTAAAACATTGCCTTTAACTTTAAATTCATGCGGACTATGAAAAGAAAATTTTTCTTGCAGCTTACTGCGATTATCCTGAGCAGTGTAATCCTTCTTTCCGGTTGTGCTTCAACAACCATCATCAACTCCTCTCCCAACGGTGCAAAGTTATATGTTGACGGAGAGCCGGTCGGAACTACGCCTTACACTTACACTGACACCAAGATTGTCGGCAGTGCAACGCCATTTCGTATTGTCATGGATGGTTATGAGGACTTCAACGGTGTCCTGAAAAGAAACGAAGAGGCAAATGTGGGTGCAATTATCGGGGGCATATTCTTTCTCTTCCCATTCCTCTGGACAATGGATTACAAGGCGACACACACCTACGAACTGATACCTCAGAACAGGTAGTCCGGCTATTATTTCCCCTTCAGCTTCTGGTTGGCGCGGAAGAGGTCCATCTCAACCTTCTCGCGGGCAATCCTGGATGACTGCCGGTAGGCTTCGAACTCCTCCTTAAGCTCTTTCAGATCCTTCTCGGTTCTGAGGAGCACCACCAGGTTGCGCTTGAAGATGAGAAATCCAATCGCCATGATGAACAGTAATCCTCCGACCACTGTCCACATGATGGCGTTGTAGGCTTTCTTGTTTATCTCCAGCCCGAGCACACTGATTTTTTCCTTCGTGGCTGTAACCTCTGCAAGATCCTTTCTTGTGGATTCAAGCAAGACATTCAGAGAATCTCTTTTGCCGTTCAGGGCTGCAGTAAGGGTAGTCAATTCAGCGACCTTTCCCTTTTCTGCTGAAAGGGTATCCAGTATATTTCGGTTGATCTTCCGGAACATATCCTCCCGTATTGCTCGGAAGTCTTCGTAAATCCTTGTTTTGTTCTCTATGTAGTTGATCTGCTCCAGGATTGTGCCTGTTGTGAGCTCCTCCGGCATTCTCCCCTGCCCTCCTGCAACAGATGTCACGAAGCAGAAGAGAGAACCCAGCAGTAAATTTTTAATCCCTGAATGACCCATTTTCCCCCTGTTTGGATTAGTAAAAACATTGCCTAAGTAATTAACGTACAGACGGGGGAAAAAGTATACAGGTGGCCACTTAGGCCAGTCGATATCAGTATCAATGATCGGGTTGTGATACCCGGAACAGCGGTCTATTAGCACAGGCTCTCCGTCAGGCTTCTCCTTTACAATGAATGCAAAATCCCGCAGATCATTGATCTTGCGGGATTTGCGATTAGAAGTGGCTGTTCCGCCTCCTCCAAAGAGTCATTTGTAAAGTCTTAAAATGCGCGATGATTAACAGTTGGTGTGCACAATCAATGTATCCTTAAATGCAACTTATTTAGTATCTGGTCAACATTATAGATCATCTGGTCAATAAAAACTCATTAGAAGACAGATTTTCTAATTTATTCTTAATCAATATATTATATTTGTAGAATAATAATAAATCACAAATTTCGAATATGCAGGTTACAGTGACCAGAAAGGATACTACATTTTCCCCGGATCCCAGCAGGGTGATCGCCCGATTTCTTTATACTTCAGATGAAAGAAGCAAAAATATTATCCAGAATGTAATGTCTATGTCTGATGCTGAGGTAAATACGGCATTAAGTAAGGTATTGAGAAGTTATGCCAGGCGTCACAGGAATATTTCATTAATATTTGAAACACATTTCAAAAAACTGGATGGCCTGCTCAAAGAGCTGAAAATAAATCTTGGCAATAATAATAAACCGCGTAAAACGCTGATAGGCTCATATTTCACGATGGAATATTCAATTGAGTCAGCAGCCTTTTTTAACCCATCCATAGTTGAAGATCCTGATCAGTCCGAAATAGGGCCTGATGAAAAAAGACTGATAATTAGTTTCAGGGCAACGGGAGAAGGGCATATTTCATCAATTGTTTTTCGTTCAGCTGTTATCGATAAAAACAGCAACCTGGTCATTGAACCTGTGGGTAAAATGCTGGCGGAAGCCGAGCGGATAAAAAGGCATATTTACAATAAGAACACATTTATCAAGAAGCTGGAAGAGATGAGCTATTTCGATAATAAGATTTCTCCGGTGTTCGTGTTGGAAAAACTGGGTGACAGGTTTACATATGGAGAATTGAAAAGGGCCGTGGAAGAAACCAGGAAAACGCATGACCTTTCTCCAAATAAAGAACAAATAGTTAGTCAAATGATGTGGCTGGCGAAATCTCATTATGAGCTTGACTTTTCACTTGATTCATCAATTTCTGAAAGAGTTATTTTCCCTACCTCCGAAGCTGAAAGAAATGGTATTGAAGATGCGCGTTTTGTAAAATTCACAGATGAAAATGGTGGAATAACTTACTATGCCACCTATACTGCTTATGATGGCAGTACTATAATGCCGAAGTTACTTGAGACCAAAAACTTTTATCATTTCAAAGCATTGACTATTAATGGTGAAATCGCCCATAATAAAGGTATGGCATTGTTTCCCAGGAAGATAAAGGGCAAATATGCTATGCTGTGCCGTATTGATGGAGTGAATAACTATATAGCCTATTCTGATAATATCAATATATGGCGCGAAGCCAGAGTTATCCAGAAGCCCAAATATCCATGGGAGCTTATACAAGTTGGAAATTGCGGTTCACCTATAGAGACGACAGAAGGCTGGCTGGTAATTACACACGGCGTTGGCCCCATGAGAGAATACGCTATAGGAGCATCATTATTTGATCTTGATGATCCTGAAAAAGAGATTGGCAGGCTAAAGACACCTCTATTGACTCCCAACAATGAAGAGAGAGAAGGATATGTGCCCAATGTAGTCTACTCCTGTGGCTCTATTCTCCACAATGGCAATCTGATCGTGCCTTATGGCATGTCAGACTATTCATCAACTTATGCATCTATAAATCTGACTGAACTCCTGACTTCACTTAAAAACTCAGGATAGCAGCAATTATCGGTTTTATTTCTGATTGTGGATCTTTAAGACATACTGGTAAACCTCCAGGTAACCTTCTATCATTTTCTGACGACTGAATTTTGAGACAGCATAGTCCCTGCAATATTTTCTGTCAATGGAACTTATTTTATTTACTGCTTCCACAGCATCATTTACGGAATCAGCTAAAAATCCGGTCTTACTATCAAGGATCAGTTCAGGCATGGCACCCTTCCTGAATGCAATAACCGGTGTTCCGCAGACCATTGATTCTGCAACACTCAATCCAAAAGGCTCCTCGAAACTTATCGGGTGCAAAAGCGCATAGGCCTCCCCCATGAGTTTATCTCTCTCCTCTGGTCCTGAATTGCCAACATATACAATGTCATCATCATTAATAAATGGCTTGACCTTACTTTCAAAATATTCCTGATCCTGGATTAAGCCGGAAATGATCAGCCTCCTTCCGGATAGTTTTGCTATCTGAATGGATTCATAAGTACCCTTTTCAGGATGGATCCTGCCGAAAAACAACAGGTAATCATCTGGCTCCGGACAAAATGTAAATTCATTGGTGTTAATCCCATTGTAAACCGTTGCAACATAATCAAGCTCAGGGCTTCGGTCAGAATCACTTATAGAAACGTAATAGCCGGTATCATTATACTTTTTATAAACAGGCAGGATTTTCTGAGAAGAGAAGCCATGAATGGTAGTTACCATAGGTGTTCTTATCAGCCGTGAATAGGTCAGTGGAAGGAAATCGAAATTATTATGTATCAGATCAAACTTATCCGCCTGCTCCATCAGGTTACTTATATGAAGACACTCACAGACCTTAGGGTCAACATCAGGATGTTCCGCATAGGAATGATCACAGACAGACTCCTTTTTGCCTCTGGTAATGGAATCAGCAGTAGCAAACAGGGTGACATCAACTCCGTTTTCAACCAGGCCTTCAGTAATATTTGAAGAAACCTGTTCCCACGGGCCATACTTTCTGGGAGGAGTTCGCCATGCAACAGGCGATAACACGGCTATCTTCACATTCAGTGCAATTTAACTTTCAACCAACCAATTTTTACTGACTACTATAGTGCCTTTCTTGGGTTATTCAAACAGTGATCAACAAGATCTTCTATAATCGCAGTACCCACACACATCACCTTGTCAGCACCGCCCCAGTAGATTTTAATACTACCATCATCTTCCGGGACAGCTCCGCAGGTAAAGACGACATTATGCACATAACCCGTTATCTCATAAGTTTCTTCGGGTTGCAGAATCCAATCATCACCAACAGCAATTATCCGGGATGGATCTTCAAGATCATGCAAAGCAACGCCCAATCTGTAAACGCATCCGTCCATGGTAGGAAACACACCGTGATAAATGGATAACCATCCTCGGGCAGTTTTTACCGGAGGTGCGCCCGGACCTATTTTCATTTCATCCCAGTGGTACTGAACAGGTTTCATTATTAATTTTGATTCGCCCCAATACCTGAGGTCTGGAGAATAGGAGATCCAGATTGACCATGGTGATATTTCAGAATGAGGACGGTCTAGTCGTGCGTACAGGCCGTTAAATTTCTCCGGAAAGATTACAACATTACGGTAATCAGCCTCTGTGATAAGAGAGAATCGTTCGACAGACTTAAAATCCCCGGTTTTTGCAAGACCAATACGCACACCATGCCTGGAATAGGCGCTGTAGGTTATAAGATATTCACCATCGAGAAAGACAATGCGGGGGTCTTCAAGACCGTACTCCTCATATTCTTTGAATATACCTTCAGTGGCAGGTATCATGAAAGGCTCTTTCTCAACCTTGAAATTAAACCCGTCATCACTTTCTGCCTTGCCCAGAATGCTTCTTCCGTTAAGTTTATGAGACCGGAAAATCATTATGTACCGGTTGTTGTGCTTTACAACACCGGCATTATGTATTGTAGCTACCGGATACGGCACATCATCCTTTGTAAGGATGGGGTTATTTTGATATCTTTCTATGAGCACAATTCAGAGTATAAGCCCTGGTTCAACTGCTGCTGACGCTCTTGTCAATATACTTTTCAGATTCCTCAAATGCCTGAAGAACTGTTAAATGAGAAATCAGATAGGCCAGGGAACTTTCCGCCCCCTGGTTCCGGTTAACGCCATAACTCTCAAAGCCGTCGCAACATCCTTTGGTCTCAAAATCGAACAAGCTCATCCTGAGATCATTTTCTCCAAGAAACCACATGAAGCAGGCAAATAATTTATCCAGATATTCCTTATCCTTTGTCAGATGAAAAGCCTGGTGATACATTAATACCATTGCCAGAGCATCTATCGGCTGTTGTGCAAACACAGAACGCTCACCATCTTTTCTGTACCATTTTTCATTACCGATGATTGATAAATAGCCATCCTTTATTGTATGTTCCGTTAAAAAATCCATAGACTCTATAGCAGTTTCGGTTATTTTATCATCTTTAAAAATCTCTGCCGAGAGTAAAAGAGCCAGAGGTAAAATACCATTATCATATGCCAGCAAAGCTTCAAACCATTTCCAGTCAGAAGATCTGTTTTCATCATAATGCCTGATCAGCTTATAAGTCAGATTTCTTAATATCTCAGCCATTGAATCATCAGATGGATTACTCCGGAGGTAATAGCTTATACCAATCATTGTATTGGCAACCCCTCTGATTGAACTAAGTTTCTCGAAGTTTCCTGCTGCAGCTGAAAAAATAAATTTGCCGGTCTGGAAGTAGGAATCGTTAGGTGCATTGGCAATCAGGTATCCCAGTGCCCAGATAGTTCTTCCGAAAGAATCCTCTGACCCTACCTCATCAAGAAAACTACGGTTGAAACTCAGAAAATTCCTGAATGTCCCGTCTTTGTTTTGCATATAATGGATGTAGCTCAAATATATGGGAGCTAAATTAAGAGCCAGCATATCCTTTTTTTGCCTGTATGCCATTAGTACCATTAGCAATGCTCTTGAATTATCATCCAGGCAGTAGCCTTCTTTCAGATTCGGAATTCCAAATTTTGCATGCTGGATGATCCCGGTATCATCGGTTAAATGAGTTATATGAATAAGCGAAAAAGGAGGCAGGGTAAGCGGATCAAGATTGGTTTCCTTTTTTACGTATACTACAGGCTTGTTGGCGATAACTTTTTGCGCGACAGCAAGATATTTTTCACCTGTTTTGGGCCATGTTATTTCTTTGCCATAATCAAATGCCTTCTGCCGCAGCGTAGATATTACATCAGGCTTATCAAATAATTCCAGTAAGATTGCTGCAAGTCCATCTGAATCATTAAAGTTGAAAAGCTTTCCCCTTCCATCAGCCAATAATTCTGTCGCATGCCAGTAAGGTGTTGAAACGACAGCTGAACCAACGCCTATTGCGTAGGAAAGGGTTCCACTGGTAATCTGATCCTCATTAAGGTAAGGAGTAATATAAATATCA
>CAZFIF010000109.1:0-8129 GCA_964519065.1 uncultured Rikenella sp. | reverse complement strand
AAGGCTTTATCCTCAACGGCAAACCGATGAAGATACTGGGGGTTTGCAATCACCATGACCTGGGATGTCTGGGGGCGGCGGTGAACACCCGTGCCATTGAGAGACAGCTTGAGATTCTGAAGGAGATGGGTTGCAACGGCATACGCACCTCACACAACCCTCCGGCGCCGGAGCTGCTTGATCTGTGTGACCGTATGGGTTTCATTGTCATGGATGAGGCTTTTGACGTGTGGAGGGTGAGCAAGACGGAGTATGACTATCATCTTGACTTTGACGAGTGGTACAGGAGGGACCTGGAGGATATGGTGCTGCGTGACCGCAATCATCCCTCCGTCTTCATCTGGAGCATAGGCAACGAGGTGATGGAGCAGTGGGAGAGAGACGGCAGCGGAGAGGCCCTCAGCACTGAGATGGTTGCCATCGTCAGAGCCCTTGATGATACAAGGCCCGTGACGGCAGCATGTAATGACCCCGCTCCTCATAATCCTGTCATTGCTTCAGGAGCCCTAGACCTTGTGGGGTTCAACTACCGTGATACTCTCTGGGGCAGTTTTCCGGAAGCCTTTCCGGGATGCAGGTTCATAGGCACGGAGACCACCTCGGCACTGGCTACCAGGGGCAGCTATGACTTGCCCTCCGATATCATCCGCCGCTGGCCGGTTAGGTGGGATCAGCCCTTCATGGATGGCAATGCTGACCTTACATGCTCGGCCTATGACAACTGCTCGGCACCGTGGGGCACGACACACCGCGACAGCTGGCAGCTGATACGCGATCATGACTTCCTGTCGGGCATGTACATTTGGACAGGCTTCGACTATCTTGGTGAGCCTACACCCTACTGGTGGCCGGCACGGAGTTCATACTTCGGTATCATTGACCTTGCCGGCTTTCCCAAAGATGCATATTATATGTATCAGAGCGAATGGACCGACGAAACGGTACTGCATTTATTCCCGCACTGGAACTGGAATCCCGGACAGACGGTGGATGTGTGGGCTTATACCAATTGTGATGAAGCGGAGCTTTTCCTGAACGGCACCTCACAGGGCAGGAAGAGAAGGAGTGTTGAGGATCTTAACATGGCATGGAGGTTGCCGTTTAAGGAGGGAACGCTACTGGCTGTAGGTTATCTCAACGGCAGTGAGGTGATGCGACGGGAGGTGAAGACCGCCGGTGAGCCTGCTGCCATAGTGCTTACACCTGACAGGAGAGAGATAAAAGCCGACGGATCAGACCTCTCGTTCATAACAGTGACGGTGGTCGATAGTGAGAATGTTCCCGTACCCCATGCCGACGACCTGATAACGTTCAGTGTTGAAGGAGCAGCTGCCATCGCCGGGGTCGACAACGGCTGCCAGACGAGCATGGAACCCTTCAGGTCAGATTACCGCAGGGCCTTCAACGGCAGGTGCCTGCTGGTGGTGAAGGCAGGAAAAGAGGAAGGCAACGTCAGGGTCACTGCAGTTGCGGAAGGAATGACACCTGCGGTGACGGAACTGATTGTCAGATGAAGACCCTGGTGCCCTCGGAATAGCTCTCCCGGAGCTCACGCGGGGTGCATCCCTTCTTCTTGCGAAAAATACGGTTGAAGTTCGAGATGTTGTTGAAACCGCATGAGTAGGCGATCTCGGCTATCGTCTTGGTGGTTGAGATGAGCATCCGGGAGGCATGCCCCAGACGTACCTCCGTCAGACAGTCGATGAATGTCATGCCTGTCCTGAGCTTGAAGAAACGGCTGAAGGCCGACTCGGTCATGTTTGCCAGCCTGGCAGCATCACCCAGGGATATCTGTTTGTCGAACGAGCTGTGAATGAAGGCCATAACCTTCTCAATGCGCCTGCTGTTATAGGAGAAGAGCTCGCTGCCGTGAAATCCTGAGTCAGAGAGCACCCTGTATTCCCTGGAGATGGAGAGATCATGGAGGATACTCATCAGCTCGAGCACTGAATCAAAGCCCTGTTTCTTGCCCAGCCCTATGATGCGGGGCTCGAGACGTTTGGTGGTCTCGGGCGAGAAGAGGATGCCGCGCAGTGACCTGCGTAACATGCTGCGGATGAAGTTAAGCTGGTTCTTCTGCAGAAACCTCTCATCAAAGAAATCCTTGTGAAACTGAACGGTTATCTCCTCCACCTGGTTTTTTGCGAAGCCGGAACCAAACCATCCGTGAGGCAGCCCGGGCCCCACGAGCGCCAGTTCAAGATCCCCTATCTCCTCGACATGGTCGCCGATAATTCGCTTCGCCCCGCGGGCATGCCTGATGAAGTTGAGCTCTATCTCATCATGGTAGTGGAGCGGAAAGTCAAATTCCGACTTTGCACGGTAGAAATAGGTGAAACAGTCAGACTGGGTCAGCGGTGTGATCTCTCTTAAGATAGTATCATGCATGGCACCGGGCATCATTGATGATTACTTCAAATATACTAATTAGATGTAAAAATTCTACAATATATCGGTCATCTCAGGCTTGCCACAATTAATTGATAACCTGAAAGATATTTTAGTGAATCTTTCCCGGGACCGTGAGAAACCACTTCTGAAGTCAAAAAAATACCGGGCAAAGGCAGCAATCCACTTATTGGCTCATGCATCAGGGCATTAAAGTATCATAATTTAAAAGAATGGTATTATAACACTGCAGTCCTGATTCCCTAATTTTGATAGGGAACATATAGAACCGCATGATGAACAGAGTAATAGCCGGGTTGTTTGCGCTGATTGCCCTTGCCGGGTGTAGCAGCCATTCCCAAAGTGATTTTATAACTGTTTCCGATGGCATCTTCATGAGGGGCGGTGACCCTCTCTGCTTTATTGGCGCCAATTACTGGTACGGTGCCATCCTCGGCAGCAACGGAGAATACGGAGACAGGGAGAGACTCACCAGGGAGCTCGACCATATGAAGAGCATCGGCATCGAAAACCTGAGGGTGATGGTGGGTGCCGAAGGTCCTGACAATGAGCCGTTCCGGGTGACACCCGCACTGCTGTTGGCCCCGGGGGAGTACAACGATGATCTGCTTGACGGTCTTGACTTCCTGCTGGCGGAGATGAAGAAGCGTGACCAGCATGCCGTCCTCTTCCTGAACAATGCATGGGACTGGAGCGGCGGGTTTTCCCAGTACCTCAACTGGAACGGATTTGGGCCTATACCAAATCCCAACATACCGCCCAACACCTGGCCTCAGTTCATGAGTTTCTCGGGACAGTTCAACGGGTGTGAGCCGTGCCTCGAAATGTTCGGGCAGCACATCAGGTTCATCGTTGGTCGCACTAACCGATATACGGGCATCAGATACAGTGATGATCCCGTGATCATGACCTGGGAGATAGCCAACGAACCCAGGGCCTTTTCAGATGAAAATATCCCGGCTTTTGAGGCGATGATAGGGCGTATGGCGGCACTGCTGCAGGAGCTTGACGAAAACCATCTTGTTACCACCGGCACAGAGGGGCGGCACGGCTGCGAGCAATCGATGGAGCTCTTTGAACGGATCCATGCTGACCCCAACATAGATTATCTCACCATGCATATCTGGCCTAAGAA
Source organism: uncultured Rikenella sp. (assembly GCA_964519065.1). Classification (GTDB taxonomy): domain Bacteria; phylum Bacteroidota; class Bacteroidia; order Bacteroidales; family VadinHA17; genus SR-FBR-E99. The sequence continues at coordinate 4,585 of CAZFIF010000109.1, read as the reverse complement.
CTGGGGTTGGCTTGACATAACCGACATAGCCGGCACCATTGATTCTGCCATTGTCAAAACCAACCTCTACATGAATGACCACTTTGAAGTGGCAGAGCGACTCGGGAAGCCTATTGTTCTTGAGGAGTTCGGGCTACCGCGTGATCATCACGGCTTCTCCCCGGATGAGACGACGAAATACCGCGACCGTTACTACAACAATGCCTTCAAACAGGTGATGGACCATGCCGCTGTGCGCGGACGTCTTGCAGGATGCAACATCTGGGCGTACTCCGGTGAGGGGAGAGCGGCTGAGGGCAGGCTCTTCTGGCAGCCGGGCGACGATTACCTTGGCGACCCGCCACAGGAGGAGCAGGGACTTAACTCGGTATTTGACACCGATTCAACCATCGACCTCATCTCCGGGTACAACCGGAGCCTTGACAACCTGAAGAATAAATAGAACCGTAATGAGAAAGATTATTGTTACAGGCGTTGCCTTTATTATGATAACCGCATGCAACAGCGGACAGCAAGAGAGAGCCGCCGCCGCTGATCCGGAGGCTACCGCTGAGACAGTGAAGATGCTGGCAGGACTTAAGGCTGCAGCGGAAAAGGGAATTATGTTCGGCCACCAGGATGACCTGGCCTATGGCATCGGCTGGGTTTACCCGGCAGGGGAGTCGGACGTAAAAGGGGTAACAGGCGACTATCCCGCCGTGTACGGCATGGACCTCGGTAAGATAGAACACAGTGCACAGGTGAACCTCGACTCGGTGCCTTTTGAACATATGAGGAGCTTCGTCAGGGAGATCCGGGCACGTGGAGGGGTAACGACATTCAGCTGGCACCTTGATAACCCGCTCACAGGCGGAAGCACATGGGACATTTCGTCCGACAGGGTTGTTGCGTCGGTGCTCCCTGGTGGAGAAAGCCATGAAAAATACAGGCTGTGGCTTGATAACCTTGCTGACTTCCTGGCGTCCCTCACTGACGATGACGGCACCGCTATCCCTGTCATCTTCCGCCCCTACCATGAGCATACCGGCAGCTGGTTCTGGTGGGGAGAGAAGCTCTGCACGGCTGAGCAGTTCATTGCGCTATGGAGGTTTACCTTCGACTACCTCTGCAAAGAAAAGGGAGTGCATAACCTGCTCTTCGCATACTCAAGCGCGGGGGACATCCCCGACAGGGATTATTACCTTGAACGCTACCCGGGAGATGGCTATGTGGACCTTATGGGGTTCGACTACTACCAGATGACCGGAGCCCCGGAAGGTAGCTTCACTGAAGAGGTTGACAGGGTGCTGGGCATAGTGACGGAGGCTGCCGCTGAACGGGGTAAGCTTGCAGCACTGACGGAGGCAGGATATGAGGGTATCCCCGACCCGGAATGGTGGACAGGCACCCTCTGGCCTGCAGTGAAGAACCATAGGATCTCATATCTGCTGGTATGGCGCAACGCCCACAACCGGCCGGGTCATTTCTATGCTCCCCATCCGGGCCATGTCAGCGCTGACGACTTCATCGGGTTCTTTAACCTTCCGGAAACTCTTTTCCAGGCTGACGTGACTGAACTGGGTATTTACAGATGAATCTGTATCGAACAAGGTTAAAACAGGAATCGATTCTTTCAATGTCATGCCAGCTCTGTTTGGCCAATAAATGGGTAATAGTTTTTATGAAATTAATTGATGATTACACAGCATAAGATGAATAACTTCACTCAACGCCTCGCCAGTCTCAGGGAGGAACACGAAGCCCTTATCACACGCAGAAACAGAATGATAGAGCCGGGGAACGGTATCTTTCTCCGGTTTGAATACCCGGTACTCACTGGTGCCCATGCGCCGCTGGAGTGGCGCTACGACCTCAATCCTGCTACCAACCCTCACCTGATGGAACGGTTCGGCATCAATGCTGCCTTCAACGCCGGCGCCATGAAGCACGACGGCAAGTATCTTCTTGCTGCCCGCGTTGAGGGCTACGACCGCAAGTCGTTCTTCGCCATAGCCGAGAGTCCCAATGGCATCGATAACTTCCGCTTCCGTGACTACCCCATCACCATGCCAGAGACCTCCGACCCGGATATCAACGTCTATGACATGAGGCTGACAGGACATGAGGACGGATGGATCTACGGGGTGTTCTGTACGGAGAGAAAGGACCCGAAGGCACAGCCTGGCGACCTCTCATCAGCTGTGGCCTCCGCCGGCATAGCGCGCACACACGACCTGGTGACCTGGGAGCGGCTGCCTGACCTCATCTCGTCAAGCCAGCAGCGCAATGTGGTGCTGCACCCCGAATTCGTTGACGGTAAGTACGCACTTTACACCCGCCCGCAGGACGGCTTCATCGATGCCGGCAGCGGCGGAGGGATAGGATGGGCACTGGTGAAGGACATTGCGCACGCGGAGATAGGGCCGGGAGAGGAGAGGATCATCAACTTCCGCCACTACCATACCATCAAGGAGATGAAGAACGGCGAAGGGCCGCACCCGATAAAGACACCCGCGGGATGGCTTCACCTGGCACACGGTGTGAGAGGGTGCGCAGCAGGACTGCGCTATGTCCTGTATCTGTATATGACTGATCTAAAAGATCCTGCACACCTCATTGCCGAGCCGGCGGGTTACTTCATGGCTCCCGTGGGGGAAGAGCGTACCGGCGACGTCTCCAATGTGCTCTTCTCCAACGGCTGGATAGCTGATGACGATGGTACGGTTTACATCTACTATGCATCATCTGATACGCGGATGCATGTGGCGGTATCAACGGTAGAGAAGCTTACCGACTACTGTCTCAACACCGCTCCGGACGGCCTGCGATCTGCCGATTCGGTAATGCGGCTGAACCGGATCATTGCCCGGAACAGAGAATATCAGAGAGGGAGATGAAGAGGACAATCCGAAGAAGGGAATTCAAGGGGGGAAATGGAGAGGGCAACCCGCAACAGGGAATATCAAGGGGGCAAATTGAGAGGATAACCCGCAACAAAAAATATCAGGCATGGAGATAAGCACTAAGGCTGACAGGCTGCTGAGGAAGATGAGAGCGGAAGCCCGGGAGGAACTGACCAATAATATTTTGCCTTACTGGGTCAACAGGATGCCCGATATGAGGCTGGGGGGCTTTTACGGCAGAATCGACGGCAGGGACCGGGTTGTTGACGATGCGCCGAGGGGGGCGATACTTAACGCACGTATCCTCTGGAGCTTCTCGGCGGCATACATCACCCTCCCCGATCCGGCATACCTGGCGATGGCCATACGGGCCCGCGATTACATCTTCACCCACTTCTTCGACGACCTGTATGGCGGCACCTACTGGTGCCTGAAGAGTAACGGCGAGCCTCTGGAGACAAAAAAACAGGTATACTCTATCGCCTTCTTCATCTATGCCCTGAGCTGGTATCACATGGCCACCGGCGACCGTGAGTCGCTGGAGAGGGCTGTCGCTCTCTATGAGCTGATAGAGAAGCACAGCTTTGACAGCGTTCACGGCGGGTACTTCGAGGCCTTCACCCGGGAATGGGGAGAGATTGATGATCTGCGCCTGAGCGAGAAGGATGAGAATGAGAAGAAGACGATGAACACGCACCTTCACATTCTTGAGGCTTACACCAGCCTCCTCCGCATATGGCCAGATGATGGGCTGAAGAGACAGCTCAGCAGCCTGGTGCGCATCTTCACTGATACGATTGTTGATGCCGGCACGGGACACCTCAGGCTCTTCTTTGACGAGGAGTGGAACTGCCGCTCAACTGTTGTGTCCTACGGTCACGACATCGAGGCTTCGTGGCTCCTCTGCGAGGCTGCTGAAGCGCTGGGTGAGGGAGAGAGTCTGAAGGGCACCGCACTCAGGATAGCCTCGGCGTCACATGAGGGGCTGGCCGGTGACGGCAGCCTCTGGTATGAGCGCGATGATGCCAGGGGTCATTTCGACCGCGACAGGCACTGGTGGGTGCAGTCGGAGGCGGTGGTGGGGTTTCTCAATGCATGGCAGCTGAGTGGCGACCGCAGCTGGCTCGGGCTGGCTACTGCCGCCTGGGAATATATAACTGCCAACCTGGTTGACAGGCAGAATGGCGAATGGTTCTGGAGCATACGTGACGACGGCACTGTCAATCGCGACGATGACAAGGCAGGCTTCTGGAAGTGTCCGTATCACAATACCCGCATGTGCCTTGAGATAGCAACCAGGTACAATAAGTAAGGTTATACAGCAGTTTGTTTTCTGAACCTTGTTGGTGTAAATTTGCATCTTTGTACAGAAACTAACCGGCAGACATTGAAGGCAAGACAGGTAATCCTTAGAGCGACAGGTGTCATTCTTTTGATATATATGATCTGTTTTGCTTCGTGTGATACGGTTCCTTACTGCTGGGTTTGTGAGCATCCCCGTGACAGCTCTGACCACCAGACGGTGTGCAATTCAATGTCAAAGAGCAAGCTGGAATCATATGGGTATAACTGCACCCCATACTGATAAAGGGGTATCAGCCGGAGCCCCGGTAAATGTTTAGAGAAAGAAAAAAATTCATTAACTTTGCACCCGCAATGGTCGGTTGGCCGAGTGGCTAGGCATCGGTCTGCAAAACCGGGTA
>CAZFIF010000108.1:0-8172 GCA_964519065.1 uncultured Rikenella sp. | reverse complement strand
GCGGAGACTCCTGTTTCCGGTGAAGAGCAGTGTCTCCGTGGACCCGTCGAGGACCCTTGAATGCGGGTCAATGTTGCCGCTGCGGCTGACTATCACCCTGAGGGGGTTCCTCCCCTTCCACAACCTGACATCCAGCGAAGGGTTGTCGGCACGCACCGTGGCTCCCCCGGCAAGGATGGCGTCTTCTGCTGCGCGCCAGCGGTGTACCAGTATCCGTTCCGTCATGCCGGTTATCCAGTGAGGCTCCAAGGGGTCATCGGCACTGCGCACCAGGTCGATGAAGCCGTCAGCGCTGCGGGCCCATTTAAGTATCACATAGGGACGCTCTCTCTCATGCCATGTAAAGAACCTCCTGTTGATGGTGCGGCACTCCTTCTCTGCCACTCCCGTTATCACCTCCACACCTGCCTCCCGCAGCCGTGCTATGCCCCTGCCGGCCACCCTGGGGCTGGTATCTGCTGTGCCCACCACCACCTTGCGTATGCCGCTACTGATGATCAGGTCGGCACACGGCGGCGTCCGCCCGTGATGCGAACAGGGCTCCAGGTTGACATACATGACCGACCGTGGCAGCAGCGACTTGTCGATCACCGCATTCAGGGCATGGACCTCAGCATGCGGGGTGCCTGCCTTCAGGTGGTATCCTTCGCCTATTATCACTCCGTCATGCACTATCACCGCCCCCACCATGGGATTAGGGGCTGTGGCTCCCTCTGCATTGCGCGCCAGGTCAAGGCAGCGGCGCATGAAGGTCAGGTCATCGGTGTGTGTCATGATAGCAAATGCCTATCTTTGGTTCATGGCCGAAAAGTTACAAACAATAAGCGACATTCAGCGCCATCTTTCACGAATGCTTGGCAGCCTGTGGCCCCCGCAGGAGGCCGCGGCTCTGGCCTCCTCCATCATACTGGAGTACACCGGGATGAACCGGGGCGCTCAGCTGGCATTTGGCGACCGCAGGGCAGAGAGGGAGCAACTGGAGAGGATACTTGCCGCCGCCGGCCGTGCCGCCGCCGGCGAACCGCTGCAGTATATCCTTGGCTATACCATCTTCTGCGGGCAGAGGATAGAGGTAGAGAGCGGTGTGCTCATACCCCGGCCTGAGACAGAGGAGATGACTGCCATGATCATCGCGGAGAACAACCGCTTCTGCGGAACCGTCACCGACCTGTGCACCGGGTCAGGGTGCATAGCCATTGCGCTGTCGGCTGCCTTCCCGGAGGCTACGGTGGTGGCTACTGAGAACGCACCCGCGGCACTGCGGACCGCAGCACGCAACATAAGACTTACCGGCACCTCAGTGGAGCTGATCACTGCCGACATACTGACCCGGGAGCCGGAAGCAGTGCCGGTGAGTGATATCATCGTCAGCAACCCGCCATATGTGAGGAGGAGCGAGATGGACGCCATGCATCCCAATGTCAGGGAGTACGAGCCTCATGAGGCCCTGTTCGTGCCTGACAACGACCCTCTGCTCTACTACCGTACCATAGCAGCCATAGCCGATGCCCGCCTTGAACCCGGAGGAGTATTGTGGCTGGAGGTAAACGAGCAGCTCGCCGGGGAGACGGCCACACTGCTGCACGGTAATATTTTTAAGAGTCTGAACATCATTAAGGATATGAGGGGGAAAGAGAGGTTTATCAAAGCTGTGAGACATGGGCGACAAAGCTGACAGGGAGGAGCTGCTTCAGAAGGCAATGAAGGCATGCTCAGCAAGAGAATACTGCATCAGTGACATCAGGGCAATGCTCGACCGGTGGGGAGCAGAGGAAGAGAGCACGAAGGAGCATATCATCAACAGGCTGCTGAAAGAGAAATTCATCGACGAGCAGAGGTACAGCAGGGCTTTTGTCCTGGATCACTTCAGGCACAGCCACTGGGGAAAGGTGAAGATCACCATGGGGCTGCGGAACAAAAAGGTGCCTCCGGAGGCAATTGCATCAGGACTGGAGGCAATTGATGATGAGGAATATATGGCCCTCTTGCGAAAGACGGTGGAAGATCAGCGCAAGAAGATCAGGGCAAAGAACAGGTATGATCTGAAGGGAAAGCTTCTGAGGCACGCCCTGGGCAGGGGATTCGAGAGTGACCTGGTTTACAGGATGATAAACTCCCTGTTCGACAGCTGAGTGTCAGAAGAGGGAGAGACAGCTACAGTCAACAACCTCTCTTCCGCCACCGATGTTCAGAAGAGGGTAATCCACAGTGCCCTCAGGAAAGGGTAGAATGCAAACAGTGCCATGGCTGATGATACCGCCGCATCGGTGACCGTTACCTGTCTCAGCCTTGTGGTCCGTTCAGTCCCGGTGACCAGCTCTGGTCCGGAGACCTGTTGTTCAGTCCCCCTGCCGGCAACCAGTGTCCACGCTCCCAGCCCGACACGCATCAGGAGTTGAATAGCGAAGAAGAGAAATACCCTCAGTGAGTTGCCGTTCCACTCCAGCGCCTCAGAGATCCTCCCCCTGATGATAAGTGAGAACGCATGCGAGAGTCCGCATGAGGGACACGGCTCCCCGGTAAGCTTCTCATGAATGCAGGAGACAGGGTACTGACCCGTGTCGGGTGAATAAAAAGCGGAGTAACCCATGATAAACAGGATCACTCCGGCAAATATAAGATTAAGAATAAAATAGTTCCTGCCGGAAGAGCCCGGCCTGAAACGGGGCCTGCCAGTGCTGCCAGGCATCACCGCTCTCCCTGCGTGGTATCTTTTTTGACCTCTCCCTTCACGGTGTCAACAGTCCCCTCAAGCTCTTCAAGCCTGTCCTCAAGATCACCCTTCTTTGCAGAAGCCTTGATCTCAACAGTCTCGTCATCGTTGTTGATACGGATGGTTATCTCATTGTCGCCAAACTCCTTCTCGATATCATCAGTGACATCCCTGATCACTTTTTCGATATCGTTTGACCATTTGCCTGAGTTGTTGGCGATCTTGCCTATCACAAAGCTCTGTGATACTGAGATCATGAGGGCTATTACCGCCACGACCAGTCCTCCGACGAGCATCCCCTGGTTGCTGTTCGAACGGGAGAGACCGACAATTGCCAGAACTATGGCTATGACTGCAGGAATGATGGCGATAAGTCCAAGACATGGCACTACTGCCAGCAAAAATGCTATGATGGCTGTCACGAGGGCGCCCACGCCCACTCCGGACTGCTTGTTGGTTATTTCTTCTTCCATTGGTTCAAAATTTTATCGGTTAATATTTTCCTTCAAGGATATCATTGCTATCCTGTTCTAAAGACGACACCGGAATCTCAATGATGCGTCCTTTTTCCGAATTATTTTCAAAAAAAATGAAAGTAGGGACTCTCTCTATGCCCAGGCTGTTATACTCATCCAGCGGAGCCACCTTGTTGATGTCGACGCCGATAAACCGTATCTTCTCAGCAGGGAAGCCCCACAGGTCGGCCAGCTTCATGAACCGCGGCACCTCCCTGCGGCTGTCGGGGCACCATGTGCCGAGCACCACGGTGATCGTAAGGTCGCTGATATCGGTATTCCTGAGCCGTTCCAGGTACAGAGCATCAGGGGTGTAACTCGCGTAGCCCTCCAGGTACCACGATGCATGCGGTGGTTCTGACAGCCTCTGCAAGCTTATGTCACCCAGAAGCCAGGTGGTGGCGTCACGGAAGTCCCACACATGAGAGGCTGTTTCACTCTCCGCGTCTTCTTTTCCGGCCAGGGCGGCATTACCGTACGGTGCCGTCTCCGGTACTGATTCATCCGGTGCGGGTTGATCCTGTGCCGCAACGGGTGCAGTCGCTCCTGCCCCTGCAGCCGTCTTCCGGGAGGTGCCGCAACCGGCCACGAAGGCCAGAAGGGTAATGATGATGATGATACTGATGGTTCTCATACTGTCTGCAACAGCAAAGATAGTATCTCTTTTGCTGTTTTCGACACTGATGTTCCGGGACCGAAGATGGCGGCCACGCCAGTATCATAGAGAAACTGGTAATCCTGCGGGGGTATCACTCCCCCGGCTATCACCAGTATGTCCTCACGACCCAGCTTCTTAAGCTCGTTTATCACCTGCGGTATCAGGGTCTTGTGTCCGGCGGCAAGGCTTGAGACACCTAGCAGGTGCACATCATTCTCCACTGCCTGGCGGGCAGCTTCGGCAGGGGTCTGGAACAGCGGCCCGATATCGACGTCGAAGCCGATGTCAGCATAACCTGTGGATATCACCTTGGCACCGCGGTCATGGCCGTCCTGCCCCATCTTTGCTATCATGATCCTGGGCTGTCTGCCGGCCCTGGATGCAAATTCGGCCGCCATGGCCTTTGCCTCTTCGAAGTCGGAGTCCGACTTGTACTCCGACGAGTAGACTCCTGATATTGTCCTTATCACTGCTTTGTACCTTCCTGCTATTTTTTCACATGCGTATGATATCTCACCGAGGGTGGCTCTTTTTGATGCTGCCTCCACGGCGAGTGCGAGGAGGTTACCCTCTCCCGTCTCCGCTGCCCTGGTGATGGCCTCCAGGGCTGCGCGGCACTCCTCTTCGTTGCGGGAGGCCTTGAGCTGCTGCAGCCTCTTTATCTGCGAATCACGCACGGCGCTGTTGTCGACCTCGAGTATCTCAAGGGGGTCCTCCTTCTCCAGCCTGTATTTGTTAAGCCCTACGATGGTCTGTGCCCGGGAGTCAATCCTGGCCTGTGCCCTGGCGGCAGCCTCCTCAATCCGCATCTTTGGTATGCCTGACTCGATGGCTTTGGCCATCCCGCCGAGGCTCTCCACCTCCTCTATCAGCTCCCACGCCTTGTGTGCTATCTCGTCAGTGAGTGTCTCCAGGTAGTATGATCCGGCCCACGGGTCGACAGCCCTGCATATGCTGGTCTCCTCCTGGAGGAAGATCTGGGTGTTGCGTGCTATCCTGGCGGAGAAATCTGTCGGCAGCGCTATCGCCTCATCGAGGGCGTTGGTGTGCAGGCTCTGTGTGTGGCCCAGGGCGGCAGCCATGGCTTCGATGCATGTACGTCCCACATTGTTGAAGGGATCCTGTTCGGTGAGGCTCCATCCTGAAGTCTGGGTGTGAGTACGAAGGGCAAGCGATTTCGGGTTCTTCGGGTTGAACCCGCTGACGATCTTTGCCCAGAGCATACGTGCAGCCCTCATCTTGGCTATCTCCATGAAGAAATTCAATCCGCTGGCCCAGAAGAACGAGAGGCGCGGTGCGAAATCGTCAACACTCATCCCGGCATTGACACCTGTACGGAGGTACTCGAGCCCGTCGGCGAGGGTATACGCCAGCTCTATGTCAGCTGTGGCGCCTGCCTCCTGCATATGGTAACCGGAGATGGAGATGCTGTTGAACCTTGGCATCTTCTCCGAGGTGTACCTGAAGATGTCAGCTATGATGCGCATCGAGAAGGCCGGGGGGTAGATGTAGGTGTTACGCACCATAAACTCCTTCAGGATGTCATTCTGTATTGTTCCCTGCAGCTCCTCAAGCTTTGCCCCCTGCTCGAGGCCGGCGACGATGTAAAACGCCAGCACCGGAAGAACGGCACCGTTCATCGTCATCGAGACCGACATCTTGTTCAGGGGAATCTGATCGAAGAGTATATTCATGTCAAGCACCGAGTCCACCGCCACACCGGCCTTGCCCACGTCACCCACGACACGCTCATGATCCGAATCATATCCGCGGTGTGTTGCCAGGTCAAAAGCCACCGACAGACCCTTCTGCCCTGCTGCCAGGTTCCTGCGATAGAAGGCATTCGACTCCTCCGCGGTGGAGAAGCCGGCATACTGCCTGATGGTCCATGGCTTCATGGCGTACATGGCTGAGTAAGGGCCTCCCAGGTATGGCGGTATTCCTGCCGCAAAGTTCAGGTGCTCCATCTCACTCAGATCAGCACGTGTGTATACGCTCTTGACGCGTATGCGTTCGGGAGTATCCCAGAGAGGCGTGATGCCGTTCTCCCTCTCCCATTCGGTGATATTGCGTGAGGGCACCGTGACCCTGTCAATATCGTTCTCAGTATATTTTGGCCTGTTGCTCATCTCCTGTCACTTTATTCCCAGTAATCCGTTGAACATCTGCAGCGTCTCCAGCACATTCGAGCGGATGCTGATGAAATGCTCCACTCCCAGTGCCCTGAGGTCCTCCGTGCATGGCGGGTTACCCGCCACCACCAGCAGGGCCCTGCCGGCAATAAGCTTATGGATCTCCGGCACAAGGGAGGCATACTCTTCATCCGAGCTGCAGATGACTATTATGTCTGCCTTTGCCTCCAGGGCAGCAGCGACACCCTCCTCCGGGGACCCGAAGCCGTTGTTGTCTCTCACCCCGTATCCTGCGCAGGCGAAGAAGTTGCTTGAGAACTGCGCCCTGGCCATCCTCATGGCACGGTCGCCTATGGTGAGCATGAAGGCCAGCGGCCTGCGACCGGACCTCTCTGTTGCCAGCCTGAGCTTTTCAAACTCCTGTGCCCCGCGGAGCGGCATGATGCGTGTCACCTCGTCATCTTCCGAGGCTCCGGCTGACGGGAGGAGCTTTTCTTTATCATGTTGCGGAGCCTGCTGCTCAGTGAAGTTCGGGTACTGGTTTGTGCCCAGCAGTATGGCGCGCCGGCGTGCTACGTCACTCTCGCGTGAGACAGAGGTGGTGTTTATCCTCTCCTGTATTATTCCTTTCCGTGCTGCTGCCAGGAATCCGCCCTCGTTTTCAATCTCCAGGAAGAGCCGCCATGCTTCATGAGCGATGGCCGAGGTGAGCTCCTCAAGATAGTATGAACCGGCACCGGGGTCCGCCACCTTGTCGAGATGAGACTCCTCCATCAGCAGCAGCTGCTGGTTGCGGGCTATCCTCTCCGAGAATTCGCCGGCAGTGCGGAAGACAGTGTCAAAAGGCTCCACGGTAATCGTCTCCGCTCCTCCAAGTACGGCAGACATAGCCTCTGTCTGCGTGCGCAGCATGTTAACGTAAGCGTCATAGAGGGTCTTGTTCCATCTACCGGTCACGGAGTGTATGTGCATCAGGGAGGCCTCTGCTGTAGCAGGAGTGTATCCTTTGACAATCACTGCCCAGAGCATACGTGCCGCACGGAGCTTGGCGATCTCCGGGAAGAAGTCGGGACCGATGCCGAAGGTGAACCTGAAGGCTCCGGCAGCCATGTCAGGGTCTATGCCCCTGGAAGTGAGAGCAGCCATGTATTCATTACCCATCGACAGGGTGTAGGCAAGCTCTGCCACCGGCCCTGCCCCTGCGTTGCTGAAGAGGGTGCCGGAGGGCTCCACGCACTTCAGTCCGGGCAACCCTGCTCTCTCCCTGACCAGGTCAGCGAGGTAATCGAGACCCTCCTCCACGGAGACGCACAGCTTGCCGTTGGCCAGCAGCCTGCCCAGTGGATCGGCGGATACAACGATGTTCACCCCGGCGGGGTCGCCGCCCATGTTGGACAGAACCTGTTTCAGGGCAGCGATGAGCTCCCTGGCCATGCCGGCGGTAACAAAATTGAGCTCTACACTCTCCGGGTGAAAACCCTTCAGCAGGGTGGCGATGCTGTCATTGCTGACCGACTGCGGATCTTCAATGACGAAGCCGGGGGCGGAGACCCCCTTCATAAGTATCTCCAGAGCCTTGCGGTTTGCCTCTGCATAGTCGGTGACGGTGATATCCTGCCGCACCAGCCAGCTGTTGTCAGAGAGCCTGTCTCCCCTGAGATAGGGGTAGTCGCCGGGCAACAGTGCTGTCAGCGGGAGTCTGTCAAGATCCTCCTGCCTGTAGAAGGGCATGACCTCAATGCCGTCGCGCATTTTCCACACCAGTTTCTTCCTGAAATCACTCCCCTTCAGGTCGGCAGTTATCTTTGCCATCCACTCTTCTGTGGTGACAGGCGGAAAATCCCTGAATAACCTTTCTTTACTATCCATTGATATGCTTGTTCCTGATGGCGTAAATAAACGGATTATTAGCCTTTTAAATCATGCTTTTTGTCATGGAGCCTCACTGGCTGCCACCGAACTCCATGAGGTAAGACTTGATGAACCCATCGAGTTCACCGTCGAGGACTGACTGAGCGTTGCCGGTCTCATAGCCGGTACGCAGGTCCTTCACCAGCTTGAAGGGGTGGAGGGTATATGATCTTATCTGCGAGCCCCATTCTATCTTTTTCTTTGACCCTTCAATCTTTGCCTGTGCCTCCTGTCTCTTCCTCA
>CAZFIF010000107.1:0-8284 GCA_964519065.1 uncultured Rikenella sp. | reverse complement strand
GCCGATGTGCTGCTGATGGCAGCAGAGGTATGGCTGGCCGACGCGCCGGGCAAGGCCGCTGGCTACTATAACAGGGTCAGGACCAGGGCACTCGGTGAGGCAGCAGCCAAAGTAACGATTACCCTGGATGATATCTACCAGGAAAGACGTGTGGAATTTGGAGGCGAGGGCCTGAGAAAGTGGGATCTTCTTAGAAGAGGTCTGACCTATTCTGAGCAGAATATCAATGCCAGTTTTGTGGTTCCTTCGGGCACACCCAACGCTGGTGACTTCGCCAACCGTACCTTCAAGGCTAACTCCTGGGGTATGTTCCCCATCCCTGCCAGCGAGATCAGGAATATGAACGCAGGCGTGCTCATGCAGATGGTTCCGGCCTACGCAGGTTTATAAACTTCTTTAAAATCAAAGAATGATGAAAATGTATAAACATATAACCAGACTTGCAGGCGTACTGGCATTATTGCTGATGATAACTGCCTGTGAACCGCAGCTGGCAGATAAACCCGATATCGGTGAAGCACCGACGGCTGACCAGCTTGATTTTTCGATTGCGCCAGGAAGTGACGCTTTCAACTTTGTGATTACCAACACCTCGGCTGTTACCGGCATCGCCTCATGGGATTTCGGTAACGGAACCAAGGGCAGCGGCAAGTCAAATGTTGTCAGGTATCCGATGCCCGGAGACTACAGCGTGAAGCTTACCCTTGTCACCCGCGGCGGTACAGCTACTATTATCAAAACGCTGACGCAGACTGAGACCGACTTCTCTATCTTCACTGACCCGGTATATGTCAACCTTACCGGTGGCGCTGCTGATGTTGACGGCAAGACATGGGTCGTTGACTCCGGATCAAAGGGTCACTTCGGCGTGGGTGATGTTACCAAAGCACTGGCTGCCGGGACTAACTGGAAAGTGGCAGACGGGTCTGTCGTCTGGTGGTCAGCCGACCCGGATGTAAAAAGTGGAACAGGTGCCTATGACGACGAACTGACATTCATTCTGACGGATTTCATTGTAAAATATGACAACAAAGGAGTAAGCTATGTCAAAGGTTATACCAAGGATGATCCTGCCCTGGCATCTGTGTACCTCAATCCGAGACTGAACAAGGACGACTGGGATGTCGACTATGCCACTCCGGTGACAGGTACCTGGAGCATTGTTGAGAGTGACGGAGCCAATTATATAGTCATCAACAGTGCAACGCCTATCTTCCCCGGGCTTGATGTGGGAGCAAAGGACCATACATACAAGATCCTCCAGGTGACCGAAAACCTCCTTGAACTAACATGTGAAAGTTCATATGAAAACTGGACCGTGTGGCATTACTATCTGATTCCCAAAGGATATGAGCGTCCAACGATCACCTATACCGTCAATGCTACTGAAGGGACTGACAATGAGGTCTCATGTTCGGTGACTGATTACTCAATACCTGACGGACAGAGTGTTACAGGCATTACCTGGAACTTCGGCGACGGCAGTGATGAAGTTACAGGAGGCAAGGATGAGGTGGTGAAGCATGTCTACATGCGTAAAGGCACTTATTCCGTTACAGCAAAGATCAACTCCAGTCTCGGAATACTGACCGGTACCCAGCAGGTAGTCCTGGCTAATAATAACTCGGCTTATGTGGAGTTCCTGCTTGACATGATGATCGTTTACAACGACTTCAGTGAGGTGCAGGTATTCCCGGTGCTGGGTCAGGATTGCAGTGTCACCACCGTCGACAATCCTTATAAGGAGTATCCCAACAAGTCGGCAAAAGTGGCTTACTATACCAAAACCAATAACCAGTGGGCAAATGCCTATATGCAGCTCAATGCCGGCTTCAGGTTCGACCTCAGGTTGCAACATGTCTTTAAGGTGATGGTTTATGGAAATGCAGGAGACCAGATACTTCTCAAGCTTGAGAATACCGATAAGGGGGGAAATGCCTGGCAGACGGGAACATATGACCTGATCTATACAATTCAGAAAGACAATACATGGGAAGTGGCCGAGTATGACTTCAACGGTATTGGCGCCGGATGGGACTGGACAGGTGATATCTTCACATCAAACATCGTCACGGATGATAACTTCAACCATGACTTTTACAATGTGGTGAGAATCATGTGTAACCCGGGCGTAGGTGACGGCACCCATTCATTCTACTTTGACGAATTGTCAGGACCTCATGTGGAGGGTATCCATAAATAGTTGATTATGTTTGTCATTGCCTGCCTGGTGAGCGGGCAGGCAATGATTTTTTTATTTTATTTCCCGGAGATGAACCTGCCCGATAAATGACAGTTCAATCATTTACAGCCCTGCTGCTCAATAACTGGAGGAGAAGAACTTTGGCGCTGGTTATTTTTCCAACCCTCAGCCTCTCCGGCCAGTTTAAATCCATCGGGGTTCCGGAGATATGGAATATCGACCGAAGTGAGTACAGAGGGGGCACTCAGAACTGGAATATAGTTGATGATGAGCAGGGCAATATCTATGTTGCAAACAATAACGGCATACTGAGATTTGACGGGGAAGACTGGGAGACATTTCCTGTATCCAATAATTCGATTGTAAGGTCGCTGGCATTCGGTTCTGATAATAGGTTATATGTCGGTGCATATAATGAAATAGGAGTGCTTGAAAGATCTGCCGAAACCGGAATCAGATATAGTTCCTTAAATCATCTTATTCCGGAAAATGCCAGGAATTTTGATGATGTATGGAACATCTACCAGACCAGGTTCGGCGTCGTTTTTCAGAGTTTCGAATCCATCTTCATCTATAAGAATAACATAATTAATGTTATCAGGCCCGGGGAGAGATTCGGCAATTCCTTCTACGTCAATAATAATTATTATGTTGTTGAAATCGGGGTGGGACTAAGGATGCTGGTTGATGACAGCCTGCAGACCATTACGGATGATCTTCTGTTCACCCGGGATGAGATACAATCACTCACTCCGGCAAATGCGAACGACCTTCTGGTAGGAACAATGAACAATGGGTTGTTCGTGCTCTCAGGTCAGATCATGCACCCCTGGGAAACGGAAATCTCAGGGGAGCTGAAAAAATACAAGCTCTATTGCGGATCTGTTCATAATAACACCTATCTGTTCGGAACCATAAAGAGCGGACTGTTCGTGGTAAATGAGAGAGGAGAGATCCAGGAACATCTGAGCAGATCCAACGGCTTGCAGAATAACACCGTCCTGTCACTCTATGTAGATCGTCAGGAAAATCTCTGGCTTGGACTTGACATTGGGATTGATTTTCTTAAAACAAGTCTCCCAACATCCGTTATAAATGACAATTATAATATTGCAGCCACCTATGCAACTGCAATTTTTGGGGAGAGGTTTTATATCGGTACCAACCAGGGTCTGTTTACAAAGGAACTCGACAAACTAAGAAGCCATATAAATATTGAGTATGACCTGGTTGAAGGGATGGAAGGGCAGGTCTGGAATCTTACGGTAGCAGGCGGACAACTGCTTTGCGGGCATCACAACGGAGCATACGCAATTGACGGGACAAAATCCACGAAGCTTACAAACAGCAGGGGTGTCTGGAACTTCAAGGCAGTTCCGGGTCATGACAACCTGCTGCTCAGTGGCACATATGACGGATTGATAATCTTTGAAAAAGCCATGGATGGGAGATGGATGTTCAAACAGAGAGTTCAGGGGTTTGATGTCTCCTCAAAGGATCTGATTCTGAGGGATGACAACTGGCTCTGGATGAGCCACGGATATCTGGGACTCTTCCATATTCATCTCAATGAGAACCTTGACAGTGTTATCTTTGTCAAGGAATACAGGGGCACCAACAACCTGCCTGAGGAGTTGCCTTACATTTTGCATGCCAGGTCAGGCGATTTTTTCATCTCAACCACCCGGGGCATTTACCAGTATAACGAGCAGGAAGATCTTTTCTATAAACCCGAAGAGTTGAATGATTTCTTTGGAGACTTCACTCTCATCTATTTCCTGAAGGAAGACCACAACCGTAATTTATGGTATTCGGCCAGTGAGGGTATGGGCCTCTTCAGGTTGCTCGAAGATGGAACCTATACCAATATATCGACGCCGTTTCTGGATCTTAACGATACACGTGTTTCACCGTTTGACAATATCTTTATCCAGGATCCGGCCAATATATTTATAGGTACACAGAAGGGACTTGTTCATTATGACCCATCGATCTACAAGAATTATTTCGATGAGAGGCATGTTTACATAAACAAGGTCACAATCTCCTCAAAGCGTGAGGATTCGCTATGCTATTTCTCCGGCAACTCACATCTGGATGAACGCGCGATTAATGACCGGTTTGCGTTGCCCTACCCGTGGAATAACATCTCCTTCAGGTTCAACTCCCCGGATATGGAAAATGCCGGACACATTGAATACAGTTATCGACTGGTGAATTTTGATGATAGCTGGTCGGACTGGGCAACGTCGAACAGTAAGGAGTACACCAATCTGCACGAAGGAGATTACTGTTTTGAGGTAAAAGCGAGAAACATATACGGTAATCTCAGCACAGAGGATAGTTTCTGCTTCAGTGTTGAACCTCCCTTTTCCAGATCCTACAAAGCGCTCATATTATATTTTCTGTTGTTGTCCGGCATCATTCTGACCGCAGCATATTTCTACCTGAGAAGAATAGAGAGGGTAAGGTTACAGGAGAAGAACAGGCAGATAAATGCATTCAAAAAGACAGAGCAGACCCTTGAGGAGCAGAAACTGGCTGCAGAGGCTGAGGTGATGCAACTCAAAAACGAGAGGCTGCAGTCTGAGATGAATCATAAGAACAAGGAACTGACCACGGCTGCCTATCACATCATACAGAAGAATAAATTCCTGAATTCTCTTAAACAGGAACTCTCAGCCTTGATTCAGAATGCCAGGAATGAGTCTGTAGTTACTGATCTGAAAAAAATCAGCCGTAAAATAGACCGGGATATACAAAATGAAAAGAGCTGGGAGGTCTTTGACCGTTATTTTGATGAAGTCCACCAGGAATTCCATTCCCGCCTCAGAAACCTTCATCCTGAACTTACCCCGGGTGAATTGAGACTTTGCAGTTACCTGAGGATGAATGTTACTACCAAAGAGATTGCTCCCCTGATGAATATTTCAATACGCGGAGTTGAGATCAGCAGGTATCGCCTCAGGAAAAAACTGAAGCTTGATCAGAGTGCTAATCTCGTGGATTATCTGATGCAAATCTGAAGGCGGATCAGAGTGCCAGTCTCCTGGATTATCTAATGCAAATCTGCCACCCGCCCCCTCTTCGTTTATACATCATCAATCAACATTGCGATTCTTCTTTTCCTGTTCATTTTATTTGCGTTGATGTATAACTTGTTTCTGTATGTTGAGCCAATGACGCGCAAAAAATTTGACAAAAAATTGTATTACAGTCACATAACATAAATTTGATGTAGTATTGATGTATATAATGTCTGCTTATGATGTATTTTTCTTACCCGGGGAAAAGAGGTATTTAAACAACTTTAGACTTACTTGTGAAACCGTTTCGTATCATGATGTACCAGTCATGCAAATAAATTTTAACTGAAATGAGAAACAACAGAGTAAGCGGATAATCTCAAAACTGAAAATAACATGAAAAAAAATCTCCTGTTCCTGCGATTTCTAATTCTTTTATTTACAGTAACATCTGCGTTAAATGCGCAGGCTGACCGTGTAACTGTGGAAAGACAAGACGACGGAATCACACTGGCAGTCAACGGCCAGGATTTTATGATCAACGGCATGAACTGGGATTACTTCCCGATAGGTACTACTGTGACCTACAGTCTGTGGAAGCAATCTGACGACGTCATTAAAGCTGCTCTCGATGCAGAAATGTCGCTGCTGAGGAATATGGGTGTGAATGCTGTCCGTCAGTATACCGGTGTCCCGGCCAGATGGATTACTTACATCTATGAGAAGTATGGCATCTATACAATGCTCAACCACTCCTTCGGGCGGTACGGTCTCACCCTGAGCGGCAAGTGGGTTCCGAACACCGAGTACTCTGATCCGCGTGTTCGCGAGCTGCTGCTGTCCGAAGTAAAAGAGATGGTAAACGACTATAAGGATACCCCCGGGCTGCTTCTGTTTCTGCTCGGTAATGAAAATAATTACGGACTTTTCTGGGAGGGTGCCGAGACCGAAGATATCCCGATGGAGGATAGAAAGTCGACGACCAGAGCACGTCATATGTACAAGCTCTTTAACGAGGCGGTGAATGTGATGTCAGATATTGATCAGACACATCCCGTGGCCATCTGTAACGGTGATCTGCTTTTCCTGGATATCATTGCGGAGGAGTGCAGGGATGTGGAGATATTTGGCGTGAATATGTACAGGGGAGCATCTTTTGGCGATGCATTCCAGCGGGTCAGGGATGTGCTTGACATTCCAATCATGTTCACTGAGTTTGGTGCTGATGCATTCAATGCCGTTGAAAATGACGAAGATCAGCAGTCCCAGGCTTACTATATGGTACAAAACTGGAAGGAGATCTACCAGAATGCTGCAGGCATGGGTAAAGCCGGCAACTGCATCGGGGGTTTCACATTCCAGTTCAGCGACGGCTGGTGGAAATTTGGTCAGACCACAAACCTCGATGTTCATGATAATAACGCTTCCTGGAACAACGGAGGTTACCTGGAAGATTATGTGGCCGGTGAAAACAACATGAATGAGGAGTGGTTTGGTATATGCGCCAAGGGTCCGACAAATGAACGTGGGCTATATCAGCTCTATCCCCGTGCGGCATACTATGCCCTTAAGGAGGTTCATGAAGTGAGTCCGTATGCCTCCGGCGTTACTCCCGAGTCACTGGAGAGACATTTTTCTGCCATAGAAATGGGCAGTGCCGTTCTGCAGGCCAGAGGAGACAAGGCTGCACTGGTAGGCGAGCAGATAAAAAAAGTACGTGTCAGCGGGCTGAGGGCTGAATTGTCAACATTCAGTACAGGGGGCAGCAGGATATCAACGCCGGTTGATCCTGTCCCGGGAGCCTTGAAATACCCTGATGAACTGGGATTCGATCACATGCAGTCGTTTTATGTTGATGTGGAAGCAAATCCTGCCCCGAACCTTCGCGGAAAGGTTGCAATAAATGTCCTCGGCAATATTGCTGAGAATCCGATCGATGAGATTTTCTACGAAAACAGGGGCCGTGCCCGCGAGGTGAATACCGATGATGGCAATCTGATGTTATCGGCCCTTAACCGGGTGAAGATTTACAGTGCTGAGTTTACCTGGAACGCCAAACTGTTTGACCTTACCAGCTTCTACCGCACCGGTCACTATCACTGGGGCTATGAGGGAGACTTCTTCGGGTTGTATCCGGAAGCCAACTACGGTCCCAATATGGACATTTACAACGGTGAGGCACCTTTCGGCTTTGAGATCAACGGTAAGAGGGCACTGAATGGTCTGAAGGTTGCCTTCGGTCCGGAACTGTGGTGGGGAGCCAACCCTGCGGTGCTGGTCAAATACAGCAGGAAGGTTGCCGGGTTTGACCTTACCGGAATTTACCATGAGGACCTTGACGAACAGGCACCGGCAGTGAGTTCATTTGCCATACCCTCACCCCCGACGAGAAGGACCACACTGCATATCAAGAGGCAGATGGGTCCGGTAGGACTCGAGCTTGGAGGTATATGGGCAGGCCAGCCAAGAGTGGGGGAGACTTTCCAGCTGGTGGAAGGAGAGGCAGGCAACTACACCGTTTATGAAGACCAGATCAATTCCAATGACACCTGGGGTGGCAAGGCGAAGCTGACACTCTCCGCCGGGCCTGTCAACTGGTATGCCCAGGGAGCTGCCATGGGCCTGGTTGCCGGTGGTGGTGCCGACTATACAAAGACGTTTACGGGCTGGAGGCTCAAGGACAGCGGTAGCGGAAACCAGTTTAACTTTCTGACAGGTATGACTCTGCTGATTGGTGATTTCCAGTTTGCTCCCAACTTCCTGTGGCAAAAACCCGTTATTGGTCCGGTGCCGGGAGATGTGCCGGCCCCCGGCCGAGCGAGAAATATTCTTGATGATCCTTTTGCCGTAAGACAGAACAGGGAGACGGTGGCAGGTGAGTTCCTGATAACCTATGACCCTACACCCGGCACCTGGATGTACGAATGGGATAATGATGAGAGTGAAGATGCTCCGTTTGCAATCAGCGCCGGATTCGTCTACCGTCACCATCCGACAACGCAGGATGCTGCCATAGGAATCCTGGCCGACGGACGCGCAACCTTTGCGTTTGACG
>CAZFIF010000106.1:0-8456 GCA_964519065.1 uncultured Rikenella sp. | reverse complement strand
TACAGGCACGCATGCTGCGCATGGGATTACTCTCCCGACACTTGCATGTCGGGATCGTGATCCCTTGGGTGGGAACCAGCAGACCATAGCACTCACTCATGCACCGGGGGTGAATGAGTGTCTTTTTATTTTCCGTCATCCCTCACTCGGGCAAGCCCGGTTCGGTATGCCGTAAAATAAAAAACCTGTTCCGTCAAGGACGGAACAGGAGTGCTATGGTCTGCGGAGAAAGAGGGATTCGAACCCCCGGTCCAGTCGCCCGGACAACGGTTTTCAAGACCGCCGCAATCGACCACTCTGCCATTTCTCCTTTGTTTCCGGCGAGCCGTTCGCCTGCCGGGCCGTGGCCCTGGCGACAGTGTGCCGGATGAAATCAGAGTTGCGCAAATATAATGTTTTTTACTGTTCATACATAGTCATTGAAATCTCCTTTTTTATCCCCTGCCGGTGAGGCTTAGACTCCCTGCAAATGGGCGTCTGAATGGTGGCTACAAGCGGCAGACAGCAGAAAACAAGGGTTTTTTGCCTCTGAAAACGCTCATTGCCCAAAAAAATGAGCATCTCAGCATAAAAATGATACAAAAAACTTGCTTTTGAATAAGAATGGAATAAATTTGTAGGCAATTAGCGATTTCGTCTAACCCTAAAATTGTTTTGACTATGACAAAAAAAGAATTGGTAAGCAGCATTGCAAAAAAAGCAGGACTATCACTCAAGGATGCTAACATTGCTCTGAACGCTTTCGTTAGCTCATTCGGTGACGCCATGAAAAAGGGCCAGAGGCTCCAGCTTCCCTCAATGGGAACTTTCAAGGTTGAGAAGAGAAGTGCAAGAGTTGTCCGCAACCCCCGCACAGGCGCCAAACTGAATGTCCCGGCCAAGAAGGTCGTTAAATTCAAAGCTGCTCCGGCTCTGACAAAAGGCCTGAAGTAAGAAATCCAGGGGTGTAACAACACCCCTTTTTTATTTTGAAATATGGGAAGCACCGGTTTTACCGGGTACTTCCCATTATTATTTTATATGTGAAAGACCTTTCCACTGTTGCTGACAATGACCATTAAGGCCACGCTGATCAGTCCTTCAGGATCGGCTTTTTCTCTGCCCGCCGCCTCCTGGCTTATCATTAGCTCACCCTGTAAATTATTAAATTATTGGCCGTAAGGGAGTGGAGACTATTATCCTCATACTCCTGCAGACCCTCCGGATTTGAGAAATCGGTTTGTACTTTCCTTGAAATTTATTATTATATTTACGCTTGGATTGTGTAAAACGGATTCTATTTGATTTAGAGAGAATAGGAGCTGATAACAACACAGTTGACCGTTGTTTTTTAAACCGGTATAATGGAGGAAAGAGTTTTTGTCATATTTCTGTTACCTGCTAACGAATTTCAATCCCAGCGTTTGTAATGAACTGTATAATTGTAGATGACGATCCCGTATGGCTCAGAACTCTTGAAGAGTTTGTAGGCAAGTCAGCATCCCTTACCCTGGTGGGCAGCTTCAGTGACTCACTCTCGGCTCGCAATCTCCTGATGTCACAGCGGGATATCGAACTTATTTTTCTCGATATCCAGATGCCGGAGATGGATGGCTTTGACTTTCTCTCCAGCCTTGAAAAGCCACCTCACATCATCTTTGTATCGGGGAGTGAGGAACATGCTTTCAAAGCCTTCAACTACAACGGTATTGACTATCTGCTCAAGCCTATCAGCTACCCACGCTTCTGCAGGGCAGTGGAGAAGATCATGAAGTACTATGCTCCGCGCAAGGCCCCGTCAACAGTAGGAGAAGAGGAGATATTCATCAAGAAGGCATCATCGCTGGTGCGGTTGAAACTGAAGGAGATCCTCTACGTGGAAGCCCTCGAGAACTATGTCAGTGTCATCACCCGCGACGAGAAATACACCATTCATTTTACCATGAGGGCCATTGAGCAGCAGCTTCCTTCAGAGCTTTTTGTGAGGATCCACCGTTCATACCTGGTCAATAAGAGTGTGATACGATCGATCAGCGAAAACAGCCTGACGATTGCCGTCGGCAACACCCCGAAAATCCTGCCCGTCGGCAAGTCGTACCGTGACGGTATAATGAACTATATCAATATAATGACGCGTTGAATGCCGTCACTGAGGCACCTCTTCCTTGAACATATCGGTCAGACCTCTCCCTCACCCCTGATGCTTGAAATTGAGAGGGCGGAAGGCTCATTTCTCTATGGCCGCGACGGCAGAGACTACCTTGACCTTATCTCCGGTGTCTCCGTGAGCAACACCGGGCACAGGCATCCCGCGGTGGTGGCCGCCATTAAGGAACAGGCAGACAGGTATCTTCATCTCATGGTCTACGGTGAGGTGGTACAGAGTCCGCAGGTACGCTATGCCGCACGTCTTGCCTCGTTGCTGCCTCCATCCCTGCAATCGGTCTTTTTCGTCAACTCCGGCAGTGAGGCCATCGAAGGTGCAATAAAACTCGCACGCAGATATACCGGCAGGAATGAAATAATATATTTCCGCAATGCCTACCACGGCTCTACCACCGGAGCACTGAGCGTGCAGGGATCGGAACGGTACCGCAATGCCTTCAGACCCCTGATGCCCTCCACAACCATGGCTGAGTTCAACAGCCCGGCTGCGGCGGAGATGATAAATGCCAATACCGCTGCCGTGCTCGTTGAGCCGGTCCAGGCCGAGGCCGGCGTGATGCAGCCGCGGGAGGGCTTTCTTGAAGGACTACGCAATGCCTGCAACAGGCACGGCACCATGCTCATCTTCGACGAGGTGCAGACGGGCTTCGGACGCACAGGAAGCCTCTTCGCACTCTCCAGGTATAATGTAACCCCGGATATCCTGGTACTGGCCAAAGCCCTGGGAGGCGGGATGCCCCTGGGAGCATTCATTTCGTCGGCGGAGATAATGTCGTCACTGACTCATGACCCATCCCTCGGGCATATTACTACCTTCGGAGGGCACCCGGTCTGCTGCGCTGCCGGAATGGCATCACTGGAGGTGATTCTGGCGGAGGAGCTGGCAGCGAAGGCCCTGACAAAGGAACAGCTCCTGAGAAACGAACTGGCAGGTATGCCGTTCCGGGAGATAAGGGGAGAAGGACTCCTCCTTGCCGTCGTGCCTGACCAGCCTGAGATCATCCCTGCCATGGTGGCACGTGCCCCTGAGTACGGTCTTTTGCTTGACTATTTTCTCTTCTGCGATACTGCATTCCGCATCGCCCCGCCGCTGACAATGTCTGACGACGAGATCCGCCTCGCCTGCCGGCGACTGAAAGCACTATGTCAGGCAGTAGCTAATAGGCAATAGGCAATAGTGAAGCTTGTAGTCCGCAGTTTCCAGTTGCTCAATCACTGCCGGCTGCCGGACCGATCCGCAACCTGGCAGATGCGGGATTGATCCTCCCCGACACTTCATGTACGGGACTTCTCCTCCCCGACACTCCCGACTTCATCGGGACAGGTTCGTGTACGGGACTTTGCCTCCGTCGGCTGTTCAGACTGCCGACTGAAGATTGCCGACTGCCGACTGAAAACTGCCACCTTGTCATAATTCCTGCCGCGGCACGCACTTTGATTGAGAGGGGCAGAATAAACAAGAAAACACTATCATATGGAAAAGGGTAAAATTGGAGTCACTACCGAGAACATCTTTCCGGTAATTAAAAAATTTCTCTATTCAGATCATGAAATCTTCCTGAGGGAGCTTGTCTCCAACGCGGTGGATGCCACGCAGAAGCTGAAGACACTGGCTTCCGCCGGTGAATTCAAGGGTGAACTGGGTGAATTGCAGGTGAAGGTGAGCTTCGACAGCAAGAAGAAAACCATCACCGTCTCAGACAACGGCGTAGGTATGAGCGGCGAGGAGATAGACAAGTATCTTAACCAGATAGCATTCTCAAGCGCCAACGAGTTTCTCGATAAATACAAGGACCAGGCCAGCGGCCTCATAGGTCAGTTTGGCCTTGGCTTCTATTCATCATTCATGGTCTCCGACAGGGTTGAGGTGATATCAAAATCGTACCGTGAAGATCAACCTGCAGTGAAATGGAGCTGCGATGGCAGTCCTGAGTATTCACTGGAAGAGACGACGAGAGAGGGACAGGGTACGGATGTGATACTGCACATCGACAAGGATTCAAAGGAATTCCTGGATGAAAACAGGCTCGAGGGCCTCCTTAAGAAATATTGCAGGTTTCTGCCTGTGCCCGTACAGTTCGGCAATGAGAAGGAGTGGAAGGAGGGTAAGATGGTCGACACGGGAAAGCCGAAGATTATCAACAACACGCAGCCGGCATGGACACGCAAGCCGGCAGAGCTGAAGGACGAAGACTACAACAAGTTCTACCGCGAGCTCTACCCGATGGGAGAGGAGCCTCTCTTCAACATCCACCTCAACGTCGACTATCCCTTTAAGCTCACCGGGATCCTCTACTTCCCGAAAATCCGCAATAACTTTGAGATACAGAAGAATAAGATCCAGCTCTACTGCAACCAGGTTTTCGTTACTGACTCTGTTGAGGGTATTGTGCCCGAGTTCCTGACTCTTCTTCACGGGGTGATAGACTCTCCTGATATCCCCCTCAACGTCTCCAGGAGTTATCTACAGAGCGACTCCAATGTCAAGAAGATCTCCGGCCATATCACCAAAAAGGTGGCTGACAGGCTAGCAGACATCTTTAAAAAGGATCGGGAGAACTTCGAAAAGAAATGGGATGACCTGAAGCTCTTCATCGAATATGGGATGATCACCGAGGAGAAGTTCTATGATAAGGTTTCGAAATTCGCCCTTTACAAAAACACTGACGGCAAATACTTTACGCTGGAGGAGTATGATAAGGTCATCAAGGAGAACCAGACTGACAATGACAAGTCGCTGATACATCTCTATACCACTGACCCTGTTGCGCAGCACACCTATGTGGCCAAGGCCGCCGAAAAGGGATATGATGTGCTGGTGCTTGACGGACAGCTTGACACGCACCTGATCAACACTCTGGAGGGTAAGGATCCCTCATCGAAGTTCGTGAGGGTTGACAGTGACGTGATAGAGAAGCTAATCAGGAAGGACGAGAGCCACACTTCAAAGCTCACCCAGGCACAGTCGGATGACCTGTCGAAGCTGTTCCGCAGCCAGATTGCCGACAGTGACAAGACCCATTTCAATGTCAGGACTGAGAGTCTTGACGAGAATGACCTACCGCTGGTTATCACCCAGAGCGAGTTCATGCGCAGGATGAAGGATATGGCACAGTTTGGCGGCGGCTATTCTTTCTACGGAGAGATGCCCGACAGCTTTGACCTGGTGCTGAACATCAATCACCCGCGCGTTGTGGCGCTGGCCGAAGACCTGGAGAAGGAGCATGCTGACGAGCTGAAGAAGAACAGCGCAGGCATGGAAAAGACAAAGGTTGAGATTGAATTCATGGAGAAGGAACACAGTAAGAAGAAGCCGGAGGAGGTGCCCACTGTTGAGAAGGATGACCTGGAGAGGCTGAGGGGTGAGCTGAATCAGCTTGAGGAGAAGAGGAAGAGCATTCTGTCGGGCTTCGGGGAGGAGCACAAGACTGTAAAGCAGCTGATTGACCTCGCCATGCTGGCCAACAACATGCTCAAGGGAGAGGCACTGAGTGCCTTCGTAAAGCGAAGCATCAGCCTCCTCTGAGAGCATACCATATATATCATTTAATGAACAAAAGAGGCCCTCAATAGGCCTCTTTTGTTTCTGCCCTGCTGGTCCCCGGGCAAGGGTTTCCGTGAGTGTTATCCAGGCCGGAAGCCGGCCACTCATGCTAGCCCATTATCCGGGCAAGTTCTGCCTTGATATAGGCTATTGCGGTTTTTGTCGGCTCCGTATCCATCTCCATCACCTCCTCCAGGAGCATCCTGGAGAGCTCTTCGCCGGTGGCGTTGGGAGGGAGCTGAGAGGCCACGCTGTTTATCAGCCTGACAACCGTCCCCCGGGCATTCTTAACCATCTCCCACGCCTCGTTAGTCATATATATCTGCTGTGACAGGTTGTGTTCATATTCGCTTCTGGCAGCGGTGACCAGGGCCGACTGCAGCTGCTGGGCCGTCATGTCAGGCCGGGCAGTACGCATGATGAGCGACTCGGGGGTGATGCGCTCCAGGAATAAAACCACCCTCTCATAGGCCTGGAGTCGCACCGGGGTGATTGTCTTGACGGTCTGAAGCAGCAGATCCTGCCTCCGTCGCTCCTGGTCGTCGCGCAGCATGCTGCGTATGACAATCCACGCTGTGAGCATCACCAGCAGTGCTGGCAGGAATATCTTAAGTAATTCAATGAAGGTTTCCATCGTCAACGTTGATTTGTGATCTTATACGGTGCAAATTAATCAATTTTTCAGCCTTAAAACCGTGTGGTACCCTGTTATAATCCCTTTTCTTTTTCACTTTTAACAATTACATTTGGCCTTTTCCCAAACGACACCAACAAAAATCTGACACAATGGAGCATATCAGCAGGAGGGTGAAGGCTCTCTCGGTATCACAGACTCTGGCAATGGCTCAGAAGAGCCGCGAGCTGAAGGAACAGGGTATTGACGTTATCAGCCTCAGCCTGGGCGAGCCTGACTTCAACACACCTGATGACATCAAGGAGGCTGCTAAAAAGGCCATTGATGACAACTACTCATTCTATCCCCCGGTGCCCGGCTACGGCGACCTGCGCGAAGCCATCGCCAGTAAGTTCAGGGAGGAGAACGGACTCAACTACACTCCCGATCAGATTGTGGTGTCAGCAGGAGGGAAGCACACACTCATCAATATCCTTATCTCGGTTGTGGATCCGGGTGAAGAGGTGATACTTCTCGCCCCTTACTGGGTCAGTTATCTTGACCAGATAATATTTGCGGAGGGCAAGCCGGTGATAATACAGACAACCATAGAGGACGACTTCAAGGTTACTCCTGCTCAGCTTGAGGCAGTCATAACCCCCCGTACCCGGGTCCTGATATTCAACTCGCCATCAAACCCCACCGGCATGGTCTATACGAAGGATGAGATGGCAGCCCTGGTCAGGGTACTGGAGAAATACCCTGAGATCCTTATCATCTCGGATGAGATATATGAACACATAACCTTTTCAGGATCACACATAAGTCTTGCTTCCTTCCCTTCTATTACCGACAGGGTTGCAACTGTCAACGGTGTCTCAAAAGGGTATGCCATGACCGGATGGAGAATAGGTTACATGGGTGCCCCGCTATGGCTTGCCAAAGCCTGCAATAAACTGCAGGGCCAGTTCACCTCCGGTGTCTGCTCCATAGCCCAGAGAGCCGCGCTGGCAGCGGTGACTTCGAAGAGCGACTCGAAGGAGAAGATGCGTGAGGCCTTTATTCGCCGCAGGGACCTGATATGCAGGCTGCTTGGGGAGATACCAGGATTGAAGGTCAGAGTACCGCAGGGAGCTTTCTATGTCATGCCTGACATAAGCAACTTTGTTGGCAAGAGCTATAACGGCAGGGTGATGAAGAACGCCGATGATCTCACCTTCTTCCTCCTGGAGGAGGGCAGGGTGGCAATGGTCAGTGGCAGTGCATTCGGGGCCGACAACTGTATCAGGATATCCTACGCCACCTCTGACGATCGTATCACCGAGGCAGTGCGCCGTATCAGGGAGGCCCTGGCAAAACTTAACTGACACACTGCCGATATCAGTTGAGGACCGCACAACTGACACTGCTGCTGAAGGTAGCCACCAGGGTAATCTGACACAAGTGACATGATATGAACAGAGCCGCATCACGGATGCGGCTCTGCCAGTTTCAGTAGCTGTTGAATGTTATGACCTCTCCCGGTGGCTTGCGTATTTTTTCCCTCAGCCGGTTGTCAGTATAACCGACGGAGATGACCATCTCAACTTTCTTCGATGACGGTATTCCCAGCACCTTCCTGATCTTCTTCTGGTCAAACCAGCCGAGGATGCATGTGCCGAGTCCTTCAGCCGTGGCCTGGTAAACCATCGAGGCGGCAGCGATGCCGATGTCTATCAGGGAGTAATCCATCTGCTTGATAAGGTCGCCAGCCCTGGAGGTGAGATTGGATTTTTCACGCACAACTACAATGAGTACCGGAGCCTGCCGCACAAAGAGGTTCATGCGGAGTATTTCCGACTCCGTGGCTGCGGCCACCTCCTCCCTGACAGCCGGATCATCCACAACTATGAAATGCCAGGGCTGGCCGTTGGAGGCTGAGGGTGACAGCCGACCGGCCTCGGTGATCCTCAGGATCTTTTCCCTCTCAACAGGCCTGTCAAGATATTTCCTCTCACTCTGCCTGCTCTTCAGCAGGTCGAGCATCGCTTTACCATCGGTCATTCCGGAGAGTCAACAATCAATAGTTCTGTGCAAATTCCTCGCTGTAATTGAAGGGATGCAGGCATGCCGGGCAGTTTTTCAGCGGTTTGGTGCCGAAATGGACGTATCCGC
>CAZFIF010000105.1:0-8526 GCA_964519065.1 uncultured Rikenella sp. | reverse complement strand
TATGTTTTCGGGCAGGGAGAACCAGACACAACCCAACCAGCGGACCTTGAAAGTGCGAGGGATAAGATTGTCGGTCATTATGCTCACTATGATGTTGTGGCATATGAAGACACAACCACGAGGACGACCATGCGGACATTTATCATCTCGTACGGTTTTACTGATTTTTACATGGAGGAGGGTAGGTTAATGCAGTCTGACCGGTTTCTGCATGCAGAACAGAAGCTCAGCAGAAAAAATGCCCGGTCAGTATTCAGCGACGAAGCCGTACAGGCTATTAAACCCAGGGTCCAGGAAGTTGAATTATTCCGGAAAGATGGTGCATGGCACATCTACAGGCCCGAGAGCCCGAGCCTCCTGGGAATAGATGGAGATCCTGCAAAGCCCCTGTCGACCGATCCGAATGACCCCGCCCTGACTGATCCTGACAATGACGGTCATCCCGGTGTTACTGTCAGTATCAGCGTGGGGAAATTCTTCAGCGGTGAGATTTATATAACACGAAGGGAGATCTTCAGGAATTACCTGACATTGAACAAGGACGGAACCCTCAGCGGCTATGTTATTGACCGGTCAGAGCAATTCGTAATAGGAGCTTCAAAAAAAATACTGGCCCAGGAGTCCAACTCTTTCCAGTATCATGATACAGGCCTGAGCCCGGTCCTGCTGGTAAAGGTCGACCCGACCATAGATACCTGGGAGGAGTTATTGCAAATAAGGGATGATATCTTCCCGGAAGAACCGGAATTCCTGCCTGAGAAGAGAGAGAAACAGAAGTAAGAGTCAGTAGATCAACACAGCCAGGTGTCAGATAAAATCTCCTGCAGGTGGCTGGCATCAAAAGCCTCCCTGTGGCTGATCTGTTTTACAGAAAAGTCGAAACATTCAGGTCGATACTGTTTTTCAGAATTGAATTCTACAAAATGAGAAACAGAAGTGTTACGGCCACTACTGTGACAGCAATTCCTATGATGATCTGGTTTACTATGGTCCTGGCAGAGAACGTTTTGAAATTCTCAGTGTCGGCGAGCTTATTGTATTTGCTGATCAGATCATCAATATCCTTTACCGGGGTATAACAGCCAGGACTGTCGGCAATATAGTGCTGGGCGAAGGGGAAACAGATCACCCTGCTGATCTCCGGGTGTGCCAGACCGGGGAAAAGCGTGTTTTCAGCTATGTGAATATCCTCAGGTGGAATATCCAGGGCTTCATCTACCTCAGCCGGATCAAATATCACGGCAAAAGGATGATCAACGCCTTTCACAAACTTTTTACTGTGACCTATCGAGGTATTTCCCATGACCCAGAGCCTTTGATCCAGCTTTCGCATCTGTCCCCCCTTTATGCTGCCTGTCAGCGAAAACCTCCTGCCTGTCTTCTCTTCCCGTATATCCAGGATGACTTCTCCCCTGGCGCTTGTTGTGAAGATGGCCCTTTTACAGTTGGGTTCGGCAATACCTCTGGCAGGCAGGGCAATGATGGTATTACTCAGTATATCAATGAAAATGAAAGATAATAGCCCTGTCTCCTTGTCTGTTGCAATGAGGTAAGCCTCCATTCTTGTACCCCAGAACGTGCTCGCCCGGGTGCTGAGATTACCAATTCCCATGTAGTAATCAGGCTCTTCATCGGTTAACAGGCGGGTCCTGGAAAGCTCATACCGGTCAGGCAGCAGTGACCTTGCATAATCAATATTACTGAGCCTGAAGAAGAGAAACAGGCTGTATGGATCAATAACAAAACCTATATAAGGGGTATTCTTTGAAGCCCTGTAAAGCAAACGCTTCATAACAGGGTCAGGCAACAGGTTCTTAAGATTCTGGAAGCAGAGGAGATTGCTGACTTCCATAGGTTTGATGAGCTCTTCAACCCCTTTAATGAATTTTACCTCGTTATGTATTTCCATTTTCCCTGATGCGGATAAGCATAAAAAATTTTCACATAAATCTATAAGATAAATTTCATTTTTAAAAACGCATCTCCACACACCTCTTATTACAACCTTGCACCGGCTACGACAGCCGAAAGACCTGTTGCTTTGATTGCCACATTTTTTTTATATTGCAGAGGGGTAGTTCATAGTTTTTCCTTTATCATATAAAACCATGGAGAATAACGTGACACGAACATTCGACCTGCTCGACAGGTACAGGGAACTCTTTAGCAAGGATGATGCCCTCTGCTTCAAGCAGAACGGCGCCTGGAGAAAATTCGGCACCGCAGAATACATTGAATATTCATACAGTTTCTGCTATGGTCTCTACGAATCAGGCTTCCGCAGGGGCGACAAGATCATTACCGTCTCATCCAACCGTCCGGAGTGGAACTTCGTGGATATGGGTATGTCGATGATCGGCGTGGTCCATGTGCCTGTCTTTACCTCCCTCACGGTCACGGAATATGAATATATCATCAGAGACTCGGGTGCCAGGATGATAATCATCTCTGACAAAAAGCTCTACAGGACTCTGGAACCTCTGCTTGCTGAAACGGGCACCTCCTGTCCGGCCTTCACCTTTGATGAGATTGAGGGAGCAGCCAGCTGGCTTGAAATAGTTGAAAAGGGCAGACACTGCCCTGCCAGTACCAAACAGGAGGTCAGGGACGGGAAGGCACTTATTGCTCCCGACGACTTTGCCACCCTGATCTATACATCCGGCACAACAGGCAAACCCAAGGGAGTGATGCTGTCACACAGGAACATGGTCAGCAACTTCATCTCTGCAGCCGCGGTGTTCAACCTGAAACCCTCAGACAAGTATCTGAGCATATTGCCCCTGTGCCATGTCGGCGGTCGCATGGGTAACTACCAGACGCAATATGGCGGAGCCAGCATCTACTATGCCGAAAGCATGGGGACCATAGCCCTGAATATGAAGGAGATCAGGCCTGACGGTTTCGATGCCGTGCCCCGCGTGCTGGAGAAGTTCTATGATGTGATAATCTCCAGGGGCAAAAACCTTACCGGGATAAAGAAGACCCTCTTCTTCTGGGCTGTGAAGCTGGGACTGAGGTATCAGCCGTTTGGCGGTAACGGCTGGCTCTATGAGAGAAAACTCAGGGTTGCCGACAAGCTTATCTTCAGCAAATGGAGGGAGGCACTCGGCGGTAACGTCCGCATAGTAGGCTGCGGCGGAGCCTCCCTGCAACCAAGGCTCGAGAGGGTATTCTGGGCAGCAGGAATAAAGATAGTCAACATGTATGGCCTGACAGAGACCTCACCCATAATCACCATCAACAGAACTGAAAAGGGAAAGGTGAAGCTGGGATCGGTAGGCATGACCATCGAGGGCGTGGAGGTGAAAATATCCGAAGACGGTGAGATACTATGCAAGGGGCCCAACGTCATGCTGGGCTACTACAATGACCCGGAACAGACAAAATCGGTGTTTGACGATGAAGGGTGGTTCCATACAGGCGACATAGGCCATATTGAAGATGGTAAGTTCCTGATGGTTACTGACAGGAAAAAGGAGATATTCAAACTCTCCAACGGTAAGTTTATAGCACCCCAGATAGTGGAGAATATCTTCAAGGAATCACCTATCATTGACCAGATCATGGTCATCGGCGAGCATGAGAAGTTCGCCAGCGCCCTGATCTCTCCCAACTTCAAATATTTCGAAGAGTGGAAGACGGCAAAAAAGGTCTCCTGGTCAACCAATGATGAACTTATCACCCTTCCTGAGGTGCTCTCATTCTTTTCTGCAGAGGTCAACAAGCTTAATAAGCGCCTCAGTCCACCCGAGAGGATAAACAGGTTCAGACTTGTGAAGGAAGAGTGGAGCCCCGCCACGGGCGAGCTGTCGCCTACCCTTAAGCTTCGCAGGAAGTTCATCAGTGAAAAATACAGCTCCGTGGTAGAACAGGTTTACAACAAATAGTCTATCCTGCACTTAATTACATTGATATGAAGTTGATCGAGGTCACCGACAGGAAATCGGAAAAAATGTTCCTTAACACCGCCAGGGTCATTTACAGGGATGACGATACATGGGTATGTCCTCTCGATAACCATATCAGGGCTGTATTCGATCCGGAGAAAAATCCTTATTACAAGCACGGAACAGCATCGCGGTGGGTGCTCACCGGCGAAGAGGGGAGCCTCATCGGACGCATCGCGGCCTTCATCGACTATAACCTGGCCCATACCTATGACCAGCCTACCGGGGCTATCGGATTCT
Source organism: uncultured Rikenella sp. (assembly GCA_964519065.1). Taxonomy (GTDB): domain Bacteria; phylum Bacteroidota; class Bacteroidia; order Bacteroidales; family VadinHA17; genus SR-FBR-E99. The sequence continues at coordinate 4,339 of CAZFIF010000105.1, read as the reverse complement.
TTGAATGTATCGATGACGACGGGGCCGCCGGGATGCTCTTTGACACTGCCAGGGAGTGGCTCCGCGCAAAGGGGATGGAGGCGATGGACGGACCGCAGAACTTCGGGGAGACCGACAAATACTGGGGACTGCTGGTTGACGGATTCACACACCCCTCGTTCGAGATAGCCTATAATCATCCATATTACCAGGGCCTGTTTGAACGGTATGGCTTTCAGACCTATTATAAGATGGAGGGTTTTCATTATGACCTCACCAAACCGCTCGACGCAAGGTTCCGCAAGATAGCGGAGTGGGTGGCCGCCAAACCGGGGTATGAGTTCAGGCATTTTACCTGGAAGGAGCAGGATAAATATGTAGCCGACTTCGCCGAGGCCTTCAACGAGGCCTGGGCCTCCTTCAAAGCCAACTTCGAACCCCTAGAGCCTGATTATATCAAAGGCGTGCTTAAGAAGGCAAAGGTGATACTCGACGAGGAGTTCATCTGGCTTGCATATTTCGAGGGTAAGCCGATAGCCATATACCTCATGTTCCCCGACCTGAACCAGATACTGAAACACCTTAACGGCAGGCTCGATCCCTGGTCCCTGGTAAAGTTCCTCTGGCTGAAGAAGAACAAGACCATGACCAGGGCGAGGGGCATGCTGATGGGCGTCATCCCCAAATACCAGGGACTGGGAATAGAGTCGGCCTTTATCCTCAAGGTGAGGGAAGCTATTGAGAATAAACCTCATTACAGGGAGGTTGAGTTCTCATGGGTAGGCGACTTCAACCCCAAAATGCGTAAGATATTCGTGTCGGTGGGAAGTGTGCCCGTCAAAAACTATATCACATACCGGTACCTGTTCGACAGGACCCGTGAGTTCAGGCGTTACCCTATTACTGATGTTAAAAAATGAAACGTTCATGAAAAGTATGTTAGCCAGGCATGCGAATGATTATTCAGTATTGTGCCAGGCAGACATCAGAAAATTAAACTCAAGAGATGAAGTATGACGTTGTAATAATAGGCGCCGGACTTGGTGGCCTGACAGCCGGGGCGAAGCTGGCCCGCGAAGGCATGAAGGTGCTGGTCATCGAACAGCATGTCCGTCCCGGCGGATGTGCCACCACCTTCAGGCGGGGACCATTCACCCTGGAGGTGGGGCTGCATGAGATGGACGGCCCCGGCGGTCGCGACATAAAGAACAGGATCTTCAGTGAACTTGATGTTACCGGCAACGTTGAATTTATCCACGTGCCCGAATTCTACAGGTTTATCAGGGGAGACCTCGCGGTGACCATACCCCATGACCCGCAGGTGGCAGCAGCAAGGCTTTCGGAGAAATTCCCGGATGAGAGGGAGGGGATAGCCAGGTATTTTGAGCAGCTGCTCAGCCCGAAAAAGAGGCCGGCAGGCGACAGTGAACCGGATATCAGCGTGGGCAGCTTCCTCGACTCCATTATAAAAAATGAGGAGCTGAAGCTTATCCTGCTGGGCAACCTCGGGTATTTTCATGATGATCCATACTCGCTGTCGCTGGCATACTATTCAGTCGCCGAGGGCAGCTATTATACAAACGGTGCCAGCTTCATCAAGGGAGGTTCACAGAGACTCTCTGACCACCTGGCAGGTTATATCATCTCACATGGCGGACAGGTACTGCTGAACCATCTTGTCACCGAAGTAGCGGTAAGAAATGGTCGTGCAACGGGGGTGACATGCCGGAAGAGGAATGACCCTGCGCAGAATCCAATTGAGGTTACTGCCGATGAGATAATTGCCAACAGTGCCATCCCTGCCCTTGCTGACCTCCTGCCGATGGAACCGGGGGCACTGCTGAATGAGGAGTGTGCCGGACTGAATACCGGCGCCTCATTGCTGACCGTCTATCTCGGGTATGACAGGCCGCTGCGGGAGCTGGGTCACAGTTACTATTCTACCTTCATCTATGACAGCTCCGTTAGGTCGCAGGCTGACATCGCCGCCAATAACAGGGACGACTTTTCAAGGCGAAGCTTCACTTTTGTCGATTACTCCCGGATCGATTCCGGCCTCGCACCGGAGGGCAAAGGAGTGGGGGCGGTGTGCTGCATCGACTACCTGGAGGAGTGGGAGAGCCTCGGGAAGGAGGAGTATAAGCAGAAGAAGGAGTATGTGGCAAAGAGCTTCATCAAGAGGCTTGACGAGGTAATACCAGGCATTGAAGATGCCATAACCTATTATGAGGTTGGCACCCCGATGACGGTGAAGAGGTATACCCTGAACCCCGGCGGTGCTGTTTACGGTTTTGCACAGAACCCCGGAAGGAAGTTCATCGATTCATTCCCGCCCGTGGGGAACCTTCATTTTGCCTCGGCCTGGGGCAGGACCGGCGGGGGCTTCTCCGGCGCCATCGCCGGAGGCTACCTCTGTGCATTCAACCTGCTAAGAAAAAGGGCCCGGAGGAACCCATGAAGTGACTGTCACTGCTTATCGCGGCTTTGTCATCATTACACCGCAGAAGAGTAGGAATCCCCGCTTGCTTTATCTGCCGTCTAGCCAGTGAATTATGTTGAGCAGCAGCTGGTAGTTTCTTGCTGCGTAAGGCGAGTTCATCCCGGCCCTGGCCTGCTGCGGACCTGCGAGCTGGGCGGTGAACATGGCGGCCTCGCCCGACATCACCACCCTGCCTTTGCCGTACTCCATGAAGGCCAGCTGTGACCAGCCTTCAATGGGTTTGAAGACCGTTCGTTCATTGAAGACCCATGCAGTATCAGTGAGCAGGAGAAGGTACCTGTCATCAAAAGTTAGTACAGTGCCTGCCTCTTCGGGGATGGTGAAAGCCTGTCCGGTAAATGAATAGACGCTGTCGACCTGTTCTGCGTTGTTACGGCCGTTGGTAAGAATGTTATCTGCCAGTGTGCCCGCTGCCCTGCTAAATAATGCCGGTCCAGCCTGAGCAGTGTCAAGCGCAAAGCCATCGGTGAAGCCGAACCCGAATGCGGCAGCCATCTCCGCTGCCGCGCCTCCCATGGGCATGTGATCAGCTATCAGAAAGAGCGAACCGCCGTCTTCAACCCACTTCCTGACTGTTTCAATCTCGTCCGGAGTAAAGGCTGAGAGCACCGGCTTGTGCCAGTTCTCAACATTGGCCTGTTCCAGTGCGTTGGAGATCACAAGGATACGGCCTTTCTTGAGTTCCTTGGGCGTAAACGGTCCGGCATAGCCACGTATTTTGTATCCGTCGCGCTCCAGCAGCATCGCAAATGGCATGTAGCGGTCACTGCGGGTGTGGAAGTTAAAATGTCCCTCGTCAATATATATCACAGGTCCTTTGCCGGGTGCATGGGCCGGATCAACAATTGGCGGCATGTATGCAGTGTCAGGCAGTTGCTGGGCAACAGCGATAGCCGACAAAACTGTCCCGAAGAATATGATGGCGACAACTCTTTTCATGTTTCTGCTCTTAAAACCAGAAGCTAAGTTATGCAAAGTCCTCCAAAGACAGATGGTGTTACTGGACTATATTCTACGCCGTTGTTTTTTGCATTTCTGGTCATGCGATCATTGACGATTCCTGACATGTGTCATTGGAGAAAATTGGATACTTGACCCTTTCCTGTTTCATTATAGCCGTTGGATCGTCAACATGCTTTCCAAATCTACTCAAACATGGTCAGCCAGTGATAAATGCCTCCCGGGATTGGAATAATTTGTAGATTTACCTCCCCCAGATATTTATACAGCAATGAAAACAGCAGTCATTACCGGTGGCACCAGGGGCATAGGCGCCGCACTTGTCAGGGCCTTCCTTAAGGAGGGCTGGAATGTAGCCTGGTCGGGAACCTCGCAGTCGACGGTGGAGAAGTCACTCAGCTCGCTGCACAACCGTTTTCCGGCAGAGAGACAGGCCGCCTTCCTGTGCGATGTGACTGCTGAAGCAGACCTTACAGGGCTGTGGGACGGCGCAATGAATGCCTTCGGCAAGGTTGATATCTGGGTGAACAATGCCGGCATGTCAAATGACCAGACCCCATTCCATGAGCTTGAGCCGGCGCTCTTCACCCGCATAATTGACACCAACGTCAAAGGGTTGATGCTCGCCACCCATATTGCCTATAACCGCATGCTGAAGCAGGGCTACGGGGCTATATACAATATGGAGGGACTGGGGAGCGACGGGCGGCGGATCACCGGACTCACACCCTACGGCACCTCGAAGAGGGCTGTAAGATACTTCACCGATGCCTTCGCCGCAGAGGTGAAAGAGGGACCTGTCATCGTCGGCACCATCAGTCCGGGAATGGTGCTGACCGACCTGACGATGAACCAGGTCAGGAGTGACCCGGAAAAGAACAGGCAGCTGATAAAGATCTA
>CAZFIF010000104.1:0-8541 GCA_964519065.1 uncultured Rikenella sp. | reverse complement strand
TTTACAGAATTGGCAACTTTATTAATCTGATTCCTGTACTTTGTCTTATTCAGGTTTTTATTTTCATCATCATCTGGAGTGAGTGGTCTGTTGACTCCAGGTTCCTTATAAATGAATTCCACTCCCCTCAGCATCCCGCCCAGAACTGACTCACATTCTTTTATGTCCGCATTATCCAGGTCATAAATACTAACAGGCAGTACCCTGTTTGCAATGTTTCCATCAGGCAGCTTTACCTTAAGGCCAAACCGGTCCTGCGATGCCTGCTCAACAAATGCCTTAAATTCGTTTTCCCAGGCAAATGATTTGGGATCACAATATGTGCGGGAGATTATCGGAATAAAGATCAGGCACTTGATTTTCTGTTTCAGGGATTCATCAACGTCATGGGTCTCTAAAAGGCCATCCTGAGGGTTGATGTCAAAATAGACGCTGATCTCTTCCTTGAACGTGGATTCAAGTTCGGTCTGCAAAGCGTCAACAAATTCACTTACCCACCTGTCGCCCTTATTGTCTTTCTGGCGGTAGCTGATGAAGATGTCGTATTCGTATCCGGGGATGAGGCTTGCCATATTAGTATTACTTTTCCAGATAATCAGGCGGGCCAAAATATTTGTCGCACCAATCCAGGATTGGCTTTATCCGGTCCTTTTTATAGAAATTATGGCCTGCATCAATGAGATAGAGTTTTTTATCCCTTTCAGGTGTACCCAGGAGATTATAGAAAGGTATTACGTTGTTTTCCAACGGGAAGATTCCGTCATACCTGCCGTTCAAAATAAGAGTCGGAGCTTTCACCCTGGAGACGTAGTTCATTTCATCGGCTTCAGGAAATGGTTTTACAGGCGGGAATCCGGCCGCCACTAAGATATTAAGTGAGATACGGTCTTCCACAGCAGGGATAATTGCTCCCAGTCTACCTCCCCAGCTGTGACCATAATACCCCAGTTTTGAAGTGTCAATGTCATCACGTGTCTCAAGGTAGTCTACTGTCCTCATGAAATCCCTGACCAGTTTAACCAATAGCTCCGTATATTCGTGGCTTCTTCTTGCAGAATGAGCTGTCGTACCATCATTTCGTTCAAATGTTCTGAAATAGATGGGATAAACTGCAGCCCTGCCGCTTTTCAGGACATAATCAAAGTATGCATTTACGTTTCCCCTTGCCTGACTCATAAAATCCTTCATGGATACTGCATATGATCCCGGGAAAAAAATAAGTGTCTGGTAAGGCGGTGAGGCATTCTTTGGGATAAAAAGAAATGCGATCATTCTCTGGTTACCGTAAGCAGCATCGAAGGTGACTTTTTCCATGACACAGTCATCGTTGCTTTCATCCTTCATCTCCACTACAGCATTCAGATCTTTCTTATCATACAGGAACTGGTTTTTATATATCCTGAAAGTATTGTCAGGTACCGGAGTCTCAGATGCATAATTCCTGGAATTCGCACTTCCCGCCTCAATATACCTGAAAGCTGTTTCCGGTATTTTAGCCCTTTCGCGGTAGAGCACGCAGCGGAATCCATTTAGCGCTGAACGGTCGAATGGGGGAAGATGGTCCCATTGAAGAAACATATAGGTAGGTCCGTCATAGGCCCCTCCGGAGACAATACGGCCGGAATTTGTTTCATTCCAGCACCATTCCCTCACATTGCCTGCCATATCAAATGCTCCATAATATGATATGCCAGGTTTCCGACCTACCGGAACAGGGTCAGGACTGTCAAAATTACTCAGGGGCATCAGTTCAATTGGATTCATATTGAATTGAAAACCAACCCCGCTGTCCCAGTGATCGGCCGTGGGAAGCTCTTTCCCTGCATATTCAGCGTATGCAGCCGCTTCATACCAGCTTACCCCCGAGACAGGGTAATTATCCTTTCCGTCGGGGTAATCACCCATTTCCCATGTTGACGGCCCCGGCCTGCCGGTTTTATCCACGAATTCAGCCATTGCTTCTTCCCACGATAACCTCTTCCCGTCTTTGATAAATTCCTGCTTCCAGTAATCCCTGTTGCGGTAGCCACCATGATCAACAAATTCCTTGAACTGTTTATTGGTGACCTCGTATTTGTCAAGGAAGAACCCCAGCTCCTCTTCCCATGTGAATTTAACTTCATCCCAGTATCCGTCAACCCAGATCATGCCTTCGGGTAACTCGTCGCTTCTCCAGAGTTTACGCAACATAGTGTCTGAAATGGAAGTTGTGGCACCGAAGAGTGTGTCAAATCCGGCCATATCAATTCTGAACCGGTATGTTGTTGCTTTAGGCATTTGTAAGGAGTCAACAGGGCTTTGCCCTATATAGTTCCAGATCCCGGCAGTATCCTTGTATTCCTTCAGGTAAATATCGGCTCCGGGAGGATCGGTAAGGATAGTCTGCCAGGTGCTCACCCCGGCAAGCAGTTTCTGCAGGGTTGTATCTTTCGGGATATATTTCCCGGCTTTTTTTAACAGGTTAAAAGGTTCGGAAAAGAATCCCGATTCAACCAGTTTCTCAGCCTCCGGCAATGCTTCATCCCTGGCCCATTTAACTTTGGACCTGTAGTTAAAAAGGAGTATAGAACCTGCAACCACGATGAGGAGGGAAAAGGCAGCAATGAGATACCAGGGCTTTATTATCACCTTAGCCGGCTTCTCTTTTTTGACAGCTTTGGATTTATCCTCCGGGGTGCTTCCAGACTCTGCAGTATCATTTAATACCGCCTCCTTTTGTGATTCCTTCTGGTCTTCTGTTTTTTCCCCGCCTGCCTCCTTTTGTAACATCATGCTTTTTATGATCTCACGGGCGGCAAGGGCAACCTTATTTACCTGGTCGCGGTATAGTATCTGTGTCGGACTCTTTATAATATCATCGTCTTTAGCCCTCAGCTGACGGTTTACACCAGTCTCCTTGTAAATAAAGTCAATGGGTCTGAGCACTCCGCCGATAGTAGACTCAAACAATTTGACATCACTGCTTTCCAGATCATGAATGCGAATAGGGAGAACCCTGTTTGCGAAATTACCGCCGGGCACCTTTACCTGTAAGCCAAACTCATCTTGTGAGGCCAGTTCAATAAAGGCTTTATGTTCATACTCCCAGGCAAAAGCTTTTGGATCGCAGTAGGTACGCGAGATGATGGGGATGAAAACAAGGCATTTAAGCTTGTCCTTAAGGGAAGCATCAACATCATAATTCTCAAGCAGGTAGTCACTCGGGTTAATGTCAAAATAGACACTTATCTCCTCCTTGAACATGGAGTCCAGTTCTCTTTTCAGATTTTCAACAAATTCAGTTACCCAGCCGTCATACTTATTGTCTTTCTGGCGGTAGCTGATGAAGATGTCGTATTCGTATCCGGGGATCAGGCTGGGCATATTGTCGCGTTATAGTTCCATGCTTCACTTACCTCCGGGGACAGAGGGCGAATCAAGGAACAGGGTTCCGGTTAATAGTTACAAGCTAAAGTTATGAAAGACAATGACGCAAATCAAATAAAAGTATCGGAATAGCCGGGGAGGAATTTTTCAAGCCGAATCCCGGTTTGTAATGCTGTATTTCGGTCCCTCTGCTAACGCAAAGATAATCAATGTTATAGAGAAGGCTTACGATTGTTAACGCAAAATTAACGTGAAAAAAATGCAACAACAGGGTCAGTTACCGGTCTTTATCTGGAAAACGGTCATGGACAGGGCCGGTTTTCGGGTACAGTAAAAAGCATCTTGCGACTGTTTTTTTAGCCATGAATTTGCCGGGATGGAAAGAGCCCCCCAAATTCTCAATATAGTCTGTTTTTTAGAATTAGTGTTAATCTGAATGCCATGGAAAGATTACAGCTTCTCTCGACCTCTATTTACGGTTTTTGGCTTACAGCTTCGGCGTAGCGTTTATATTTTTTTAAAAAACTAACCTAAAGTAAAGCTTATGAAAAAATTGCTTTTGTATTTGGTCTTTTTTGTGCTGGGGGGTTCTGCCCTTATTGCGCAAACAAGAGTAATTACGGGGACAGTTACTTCTTCCATTGAGGGCGAGGGAACGCTTCCTGCAGTTACTGTAATGGTAAAAGGCACTGCAATCGGCACCTCAACGGATGTTGACGGCAGGTATTCCCTGTCTGTTCCCGCAGATGCGGCAACATTGGTATTCTCCTTCATCGGCATGAAGCCGCAGGAGGTGGCTATTGACGGGCGTACTGTCATCAATGTCATTATGGAACCCGAGACAGTGGGCCTTGATGAGGTTGTGGTGACGGCTCTTGGTATCTCCCGGGAGAAGAAATCGTTGGGCTATGCCACCCAGGAGGTGAAGGGTGATGTAATTTCCAATGTTAAGACAGCCAACTTCATGAATAACCTCTCAGGCAAGGTTTCGGGTGTGCAGATTCAAAGGAACCAGAACATGGGGGGCTCTACCAACGTCATCGTCCGCGGAAGCAAGTCGTTGTTCAACAGCAACCAGGTCCTGTATGTAGTTGACGGTGTGCCTATCAACAATAACATCGGGAAATACACTGATGTCGGTGTAACCTCAAGCCAGGCCGCAACAGGTCCCGGATATGACTACGGTAACGCCGCTGCTGATATTGATCCTGAAACCATTGAGTCCGTCAATATTCTGAAAGGGTCTGCAGCGACTGCACTTTACGGTTCCCGTGCTTCTGCCGGTGTTATTATGATCACCACCAAAAAAGGGAAGATCCTTGCTGAAGGGGAGAAGGCTCCTGTAGGTATCTCTATTAGTTCCGGTTTCACTTTCAGCACAATTGACAAATCAACATTCCCCACCTACCAGGATCAGTATGGTGCCGGTTACGGTTATGGTGATCCTCCGGATTTTGCCATGAGAACGGTGACGGGAAGTCTTACAACTGATGATCCTGTCAACGATCCGCTGGTCAGATGGATTCAGACTACCGAGGACGCATCGTTTGGCCCTGCATTTGACGGGCAACCCGTTTGGGGATGGTATTCGGTTGACCCGGAGTCGCCCTGGTACAAGCAATCGAAGCCGTATGAATTTTCAAAAAACGGCCCCATAACTTTTTTTGAAACGCCGTTAACCTTTACCAATACGGTGGCCATTGACAAAGCCACTGATTTCAGCTCGGTACGGTTATCCTATACCAATTACAACACGCAGGGGTTGCTGCCCAACAGCTCCCTCAAGAGGAACAACGTCACTCTCAGCGGTCAGTGGAACATCAATAAAAAGCTTACCGTCACCGGTATAGCCAATTATATCCTGCAGAAAGGCAAAGGCCGTAATGCTACCGGTTACAATGGCAATATTACTTCCAACTTCCGTCAGTGGCAGCAGACAAACCTCGATTTCAAAGATCTGAAGACTGCCTATGAGCTTACAAAGAGGAATCTGACGTGGAACTACAATTCGGCACTGAACTATCCAATATACTCTAACAACCCGTATTGGGATGCCTACGAGAACTATGAGACGGACAGCAGGAACCGGTTTATCGGGAACGCATCGTTAAACTATGAGGTCTTTGACTGGCTTGATCTTTTCGGACGCGTCTCTGTTGATTCATACTATGAGCTTCAGGAGGAGAGAAGGGCAGTAGGAAGTGTCTCCATGCGTTTCGGACTGGCAAATGTGCCGGACAGGGTTACGTCAGGCTATATCAGGAGGGACAATACGTTCAGCGAGTATAATTTTGACCTGATGATGAAATTCAGGAAGAACTTTGGTACTTCTGTCAGCCTGAACGGTGTTGTGGGCTTCAATGAGCGGAGAACCAACAACACATACTTTTCCAACGCCACCAACGGTGGATTGCTTATCCCGGGAGTCTATTCCCTGCAGAATACAGTCAGCGAACTGCCATTGCCTCTGGAAGTCAACCAGATAGTGGGCGTTAGGAGCTATTATGCAAGCGTATCGGTGGGTTATAAGGATTTCCTCTTCCTGGATGGAACATTCCGTCAGGATTATGCCTCCACCCTGCCTCCGGATAACAATAAATACCGGTATCCTTCAGTTACCGGGGCATTTCTCTTCTCCAATGTTGTGAATGCCAACTGGCTCTCACTGGGGAAAGTCCGCCTCAATTACGCCCAGGTAGGAAACCTTGCCGGATTTGATCAGCTGTATGATGTTTACCTTGCAAACAGTGCGATGAACGGTGCCAACAACCAGCTGCCGCCTTCAAAAAGGAACCCGGAGCTGAAGAATGAGCGCACCAACAGTCTGGAAGGAGGCCTGGAGATGGCATTCCTCAACAACCGTGTGGGATTTGACCTGGCGCTGTACAAGACCAACTCCTATGATCAGATTATCCCGCTTACTGTCAGCCAGACAACCGGTTTTTCGAGCATAATGATCAATGCCGGGGAGATTGAGAACAAGGGTATTGAACTTACGGCAAATATCACGCCGGTGGCAGAGAAGTCATTCAGGTGGGATATCCTTATGAACTGGTCTAAAAACAGTAATGAAGTGGTTGCCCTATATCCTGGAGTGACCAATCTTCGTCTTAACTCGGTAAACCTGCAGAGTGGTGTAACTATCAATGCCGAGGTTGGAAGGCCTTATGGCGTGATCAAAGGCCGGGATTATACATATGATGCTGGCGGGAATATTATCATCAATGCCAATACCGGCAGGCCCGTATTAACCACATCGGCCGCCAATCCCATAGGCAATTTCACTCCCGACTGGGTTGCTGGGATGAATAACTCGTTCAGCTATAAGGATTTATCGCTGAGCTTCCTGATTGACATGCAAAAGGGAGGAGATATCTACTCTCTTGACATGTATTACGGTCTCTACAGCGGGCTCTATCCTGAAACAGCTTTCATCAATGACCTGGGAAATCCCGTCAGGGATCCGCTGGTCTATATCGACCCGGATGATCCGAGCCAGGGTTATGCATCGACAAGTGGCGGCTACATCATCGAAGGTGTAAATGTTGTTGACGGGGTAAGTGTACCAAACAAGACCCGTGTTGATGCCACCAATTCCGATGCTTTTGGAACAGGCCTGCTGCCCCACAAGGCATTTGTATATGATGCCGGGTTTATAAAACTGAGGGAAGTGGTATTTACTTATAATATTCCTTCCAGGTTCCTGAACAGGACATTTATCAAAGGGGCATCAATAAGTGCAATTGCCTCCAACCTCTGGATAATTCAGAAGAGTCTGCCCTATGCTGACCCGGAATCAGGAATGACAGCCGGCAACATCCAGGGTTACTCAACAGGATCGCTTCCCACAACCCGGGATTTCAGTTTCAACTTAAAACTCAACTTCTAACAGTAAGGTCATGAAAAAAATATTGATAATAATTTCGGTGTTTCTGGCATTGTCTGCTTGCACCAAGCTGGAAGACCTGAATAAAAACGTAAAGGATTTTGCCGTAGTGTCGGGGGAATCACTTTATAACGGTGCGACCCGGCAGTTCATCAACCAGTTGTCAACCGAAAGCGTAAACCTTAATGTTACGTTACATTGGATGCAACATCTGGCAGCTACAACCTATTTTGATGAGTCCAGGTACGACATGACCACCCGCGGGATTCCTGTCAACACGTCAAATATTATGTACAGACTTGTACTCATGAATTACAAGGAAGCTGCCAGGGTACTGGAAACCCAGCCTCTGGCCGGGATTTCGCAGGCTCAGCGCGACAATCAACTGGCGATTGTAGAGATAATGACAGTCTTTGGATGGAGTTATGTCGTTGAAAATTTCGGGGACATGCCCTATTCGCAGGCACTGGACTATAACTATCCATCCCCGGTCTACGATGACGCCCTGACTATCTACAAAGATCTCATCAGCCGTCTGGATGTGGCAATGGATAAGCTTACCCTTACTGCGGGCGGCATGCCGTCGGGGTATGACAATATCTTCGGCGGTACCGGTAACGAAGCTGAGATGTGGCATAAGTTTGCCAATACCCTCAAGCTCAGGATGGGCTTGATGCTTTATGATGTAGATGCCGGGTACTCAAAAACGGTTGTTGAGTCCGCTGCTCCTGATGTTTTTGCTGAAGGTGATGTCATGCAGATGAACTACCTGGCGGCTAGTCCTAACCAGAATCAGCAGTATGTTGATTTTGTAGCCTCGGGTCGTGACGACTATGTTGTGACATCCAATCTCATTGATGCCATGCAGCCTACAGTTCCTGCTCCCGAGCATCATGTCTTAAATGTCACTGTCACAGATCCCCGCCTTAAGTTTTATGCCATCCCCGTTGTTGGCAGCGTGCCTCCTGTCTACAAAGGCGGAGCCCAGGGCCAGGCTAATGGTTATCCGTCGTTCTCTCATGTGAACCCGATTCACCTGACGGCTGACAGGCCGTGGATAATCATGGACTACACTGAGGCAGAGTTCCTGCTGGCAGAGGCTGTTGAAAGAGGTTTTTCAGTTGGCGGGACAGCAGAAGGTCACTATAACAATGCAGTCAGGTCATCAATTCTCTTCTGGGGCGGATCTGAGTCCGAAGCTGATGACTACATGGCTCAGCCGTCGGTAGCATACGCTACTGCCTTCACCGACTGGAAGCAGAAGATCGGGACCCAGGCATGGCTGGCAT
>CAZFIF010000103.1:5546-8603 GCA_964519065.1 uncultured Rikenella sp. | reverse complement strand
AACAGGTTTCTTTCGCCACTCATCGTAGAGAAGGTCAACAACATTCTTCAGGCTGGCAGGATAGCTGCCGTTGTACTCAGGCGCAATTATTATCACCCCGGCGGCGCCACGGATCCTCTCCGCAAATGCCAATGCCCCGGGAGAAGGGTCTTTCTGCAGACGAAGCCGTTCATCAAAGAGAGGAAAACTATATTCCTCAAGATCAATGATATCTGATTTCGCAATATTATTTTCCTCCAGGTATTTACTGAAATAGAGCGCCACCCTGTGACTTTTGCGGCCACGCCTGACGCTGGATGATATTATGGCAATGGTTTTCATGTCGGATAAATTTATTGCAAAGGTATATTGGAACATCCAGGTATCTATTGATTCTCTGCTTTTCTTCATTAATTGTTCATCTTTCAATTGTATTTTTGTGGCAAATTATTGAGATGCAAGTTATCCGCCTGACATTTTCCGGTCTGTTGCTTCTGTTGCTGCCCCTGAACGCAGCAGCACAGGGTGACACCCTGCAGGCCACCACGCAGAAGGATAATCATTCCCTGTATACCGGCATGGGTTACGGAAGCAACATGATCTATCTCGGTTCAACCATCTCACGTGACCTGCCTTTCGGGTATGGTGCACTGTCATACATTATTGGTGGTGAGCTGAGCCTGACGGGATCGGCCTTCTACCTTCCGGGACTGGATCAGGCAGCTCCCTCCTTCTACAGCGCCTCCATCGCTTACAGTCATGATTTCAATTCGTGGGTCGACATCTCTGCGGGTCTGTACAGGTATATGGTCAAACCTGCCCTGACAGATACTCTCTTCAGCAATTTCAACTATGCCGACCTTACACTGGGCATCGACTGGAGGATACTCTATACAGAATTATCATACGGTGCTTTCGTGATGAGAGAACCGCCAGCCTACTTCCAGGTGAAAAACTCAAGGTATTTCGAGACCCCCTCCTTCTTCAGGGGAAAGGCCACCTTCTCATTCGGGCCCTATGCCAACCTTCTTTTCGGCGACCTGACGACAGCCAGCATAATGGAGGGAACGGAACTGATTACCACAACCCGGACGCTGGTCACACCTGTCACTGTTCCGGTCACTACAGGATCCGGCATGGGACAGGGTCAGGGGCAGGGTCAGGGACAGGGATCATCCGGAACCGGCACCACTACTACAACCACTACCACCACTACCACCACTGAAGTACCAACTACCACTACCGTCTATTCGGAGAAATTTGACCTGATAGAGATGGAGTTCGGTCTGCCGGTTGCAATTAACCTGCCGTTCATGTCGCTGGAGGCGGATGTCAGCTATGTCTTTCCGATGTATTCTGATCCGCTCTACCCCGGACCGAAGGGTTTCGTGGTCATGTTTTCGGCCTTCCTGAAGATTTTCTGAGAAAAATCGATTTCCCCGTTTCGTTATAATACTGTAATACCTGCGGCATGCATGTTTTGCGGATGCCGTGCGGGCTATAATACTATAATGCACCGGGCATCGTTTCTTATAAATGTATTCATATCCGCACACTACTGCCTATTTCCCATTCCCTATTGCCTCAGGAGAAATCTTTGGCATAATGTTTGAATTTCATTAACCGAAGAGACAGTTCTTCCAAAAAGTTTAAAGAGATGAAAAATTTAATCTACACATCGATCCTCGCAATCCTGATGGCCTCAGTGACGACAGTCACGGCACAGGACTATCCGGAGGAGTACCTGGGTCTCCCGGGTGACAATCTGAATCTCTACGCAGTGATGAAGCTTTTCCAGGAGTCTGAGACCCTCGAAGCATTCGAGAGGAACCTCAACGACGAGAACTCCCGGATCAACAACCTCGACCTTAACGGTGACAACATGGTTGATTACCTGACTGTCTCCGACTATGTCGACGGCAATGTTCACAACATAGTGCTGCGTGCAGCCCTCGACCGCAACGAATACCAGGATGTGGCAGTTTTCACCGTGGAGAAGTTCCGCAACGGGTCGGTGCAGATACAGCTCATCGGCGATGAGGCGCTTTACGGAAGAAACTACATCGTGGAACCGATATATGCAGAGACACCTAATCCCGGCTACAAAGGCAGGACAGTCTACAGAGACAATGTCACCGTGGTAACTACCACATATTATGAAGTCTCTGCCTGGCCGGTGATCAGGTTCATCTACAATCCTTACTACGTCAGATGGCGGTCATCGTGGTACTGGGGTTACTACCCGGTCTACTGGAGGCCCTGGAGACCCTACTACTGGCACTACTACTACGGTTATCACTCGCACTGGTACCCCCACTACTACGCACACTATCGCTACTGGGACCGTCCGAGGTATCATCGCTACAACGATTATTACTACAAGAGTGTCAGGGCATACTCTCCCAATGTTTCGCGACGGATAACCGAGGGACACTACAAGTCAACCTACTCTCGTCCCGAGATGAGGCGTGACGGTGAGGCTCTCTACACCAGCACTCACGGCTCACGCAGCACCTCAGCCCGCCCGGCGGCATCGTCAGATAGCCAGAGGAGAAGTTCATCTGCCACAAGCTCCCGCAGCTCCGGCAGCCAGGCTTCAGGACAGAACGGCGAATCCCGCAGGTCATCTTCGGCAGTACAGAGCAGGAGTACCACCAGGACGGGAGCAGCCCAGAGCGGTGACGCAACCCGCAGGTCATCAACGGCAGTGCAGAACAGAAGCACTTCCGGGTCAGCTGCCTCACAGAGCGGAGATCTGAACCGCAGGTCATCATCCTCGACAGTCAAAAGTGCTCCGGCAACCTCGTCACAGAGATCTGCCACAACCTCCAGCTCAAGGAGCACAACAACCCAGAGGTCATCTGCTCCTGCCGCCAGGTCACAGAGCAGCAGCAGTCGCAGCAGCGGAACGGTCTCCAGGAGCAGCGGCAGCAACAGTCGCAGCAGCGGAACAGTCTCCAGGAGCAGCGGCAGCAGCAGTCGCAGCAGCGGAACAGTCTCCAGGAGCAGCGGCAGCAGCAGTCGCAGCAGCGGAACAGTCTCCAGGAGCAGCGGCAGCAACAGTCGCAGCAGCGGAAC
>CAZFIF010000103.1:0-5446 GCA_964519065.1 uncultured Rikenella sp. | reverse complement strand
GCAGCAGCGGAACAGTCTCCAGGAGCAGCGGCAGCAACAGTCGCAGCAGCGGAACCTCATCCAAGAGCAGCAGCTCAAAGAGCTCAAAGAGCTCTGACAGCAAAAGCCGCTCATCGCGCAGGTAAGGGCACAGGGCTCAGGGCTCAACGCCCGGAGTACAGACTATATATCCGGAGGCGCAGGGAAATAAAACCTGCGCCTCTCTTTTTGCACCACATTAAAAAATCTTACCGGGTCTGAAAAAAATCTTTTCTGATAATTTTATTTAAAAAATATAATATATTTGTAATATATAAGTTTCTTAAATATATGCAAATGATATCTACCGATCTTATCAAGGGTTCACTGAAGACCATAGTGCTCAAGTTGCTGAAAGAGAATGGCCGCATGTACGGCTATGAGATCACCCGTAAAGTTGAAGAGCTCACTGCCGGACAGATAAAGCTCACATACGGAGCACTCTACCCTCTTCTGCACAAGCTGGAGAATGAAGGGGTTCTGGTCACGGAATCTGAAAACTACAACAATCGTATCCGCGTCTACTACAGTCTCACCGACAAGGGAGAGTCTGTTGTGGCGGAGAAAGTAAGAGAGATGAAGCAGTTCATTGAATCTCTACAGAACATTGTAAATCCTGAGCCCGGCTTTAACCATGCCTGACCTGACGCAACAGAATCTGCAGCAGATCCGACGCGATGTCGTTCGTGAAGAGATATCCTTCTCCCACCTTCTTGATGAGCTGACGGATCACATATGCTGTGAGGTTGAGGATGAGATGCAGAGAGGATTGAATTTCTCTGAAGCATACCGGGCCGTAAGAAGGAAGCTTGGCCCGCGCAGGCTACGTGAGATACAGGAAGAGACACTTTATGCAGTAGACACTAAATACAGAAAGATGAAAAACACCATGAAGATTTCAGCCATCGCAGGCACTGTCCTGCTGGGCTTCGCCGCACTGTTCAAGATCATGCACCTGCCCGGGGCGGGCATCATCCTGATCATAGGAGCCATGACCCTGGCATTTATATTTATGCCCTCAGCGCTGACGGTGCTCTGGAAGGAGACACACAGCGGTAAGAGGCTTTTTCTTTATATCTCAGCCTTCCTCGCCTCGATGCTGTTTATTGTGGGCGTCGTTTTCAAAATACAGCACTGGCCCGGGTCAGGTATTGCCCTCAGCCTCGCAATGGCTTCAGGCACACTCCTGTTCCTGCCGGCACTGCTGGCAGCCAAACTGAAGGATCAGGATAACCGCTCCAAAAGGATCGTATATATTCTTGGTACATTGGGCATGGCAGCATATATGGCAGGACTACTCTTCAAGATTCTTCACTGGCCTCTTGCCTCACTCCTGGTATCGGTTGGGCTGGCCCTGATCTTTTTTGTGGTTATGCCATGGTACACGCGCCTTACCTGGAGGAGTGATGATCATGTCAGCTCAGCCTTCATCTACATGGTCATCGGGGCACTGGCAATAGTGATACCTTCACTGCTTATCAGTCTGAACGTACAGAGAACCTATGAGGGAGGCTATTTTATTCAGCAGAAAGCTCAGCAGGAGCTGATAGATTATAAGCTCTCGGAAAACCAGGCTACAATCAGTAACTGCAGAGACACATTGCTGAAGCCTGCACTTGCGGAGATCAGCTCCCATACAACCCCTCTTCTTGAGCTGATTGACGGTATCGGGAAGAAGATGAATGACGCATCTGTAGGCGACGCTTTCAGCACCGTTCCCTTCACTGAATTTCTGTCGGATGGCCGTGCTGTACGCACCGAACTGAACGAAGCCCTGGAAGCGTATTCCGACTATCTGACGCGACTCTTCCCGGAAGAGGCAGGTGCGCGGTTTGCCAGTCTTCTTGATCCCTCGGCTTACCTGCCTGCAGCAGCTTCAGGAACTGAAAAAATATCGCTCATGTCAGCTCTGCACATGCTTCATCTGATGAAAGCCGGCATTCTGACAGCAGAATCCCTTGCCTTCACCTCTGCGGCACAGGACCCGGAACCTGTGACCGGTAATATAGTGATGCTTTTGCCCGTAGCCGGAATGAAATAAAAGCAGACTAAAAAAAATTAAAGTCAGGCCATACTTCAATAATAAAAATCTATCAGGATGAAACAGAAATTATATATAACCGGACTAATCACCATGGGAATCGTTTTCCTTGGCGCTATTTTCAAGTTGAACCACATGCCGGGGGCAGACATCATGCTGACCCTGGGAATGCTGATGCTTATCTTTCTCTTCCTCCCTCTTGCTCTCAATGACCATTACAGGGCTGAAGGCAACAGACAGAATCTGATATTGTACCTTGTAACATGGCTTACCTGCCTTGTAGTGTTTGGCAGCATGCTCTTCAAGATCCAGCACTGGCCCGGGGCGGGCAAGCTGCTTATGATTGCCCTGCCATTCCCCTATGTGGTGTTCCTGCCTGTTTTTCTTGCCGTAACGGCCAGGAACAGGAACTTCAGCATCCACAATACGGTTTACGTGTTGTTTCTGTTGTCGGGAATATCGGTCTTTTCCGTATTGCTCTCATTGAACGTATCCAGGGATAGGATGGATGACAGCATAAACCTGTCGCGTAACTACAACAGGGTTGAGGCCGTCCTGGAGAGTATCCCTGCTTCTGCCGGTGGCGAGGCCGTAGCTCAGAAGATTGACAACCTGATCGGTATCGTCAGCGGTTACCAGTCGCGAATCCTGGCTGCGAAGGGGATCACCCGCAACGAATGGAACAGTGATCCGCTGGTTTTCACCGGCCTGGAGTATATCGGGGTCCCCTCCTCTGCCCTCGTTGCCGGTGATGATGCTCAAATGCCAGACCTCACGCTTGAGAGAGGTATAAAGGAACTCATAAGCCAGCTTGAGACGACGGCCGGTTATGAGCAACTTGCAAAAGCAGCACCGGTGATATTTGAATATGTGGATTACCCTGATTCAGAGCCCGGTCGATGGACAAGGGAGATGCTTATGTTTAGTCCCGCAGCATGGTCAATGATATATCTTGACGGACTGGAGACCAACCTCAAGCTGTTGCGCGCAGACATGCAATAACAGTGCTCTTTTTCCGCGCGGAGCCTGGTTGCTTCGGACCGTTCGTCAGATGAAAGGTCTAATTACCTGTTTGTTCCGATCAGCGTAATGAGGATGACGCCGTTGGCACCCCTGTTGCCGTAGATGGCGGCACTGGCGCCTTTCAGCACAGTTATCGACTTTACTTCGCGGGGATTGATGTTGTCTATTGAGCTAACGGCAACGCCGTCAACGACAAAGAGGGGATCGGAGCTGAGATTGAGTGAGCCTACTCCCCTGATTGTTATCGAATTGCCAACGACATCCACTCCCGGCACCTTGCCCCGGATCATATCATATATGTTCGAGTAGGCTGCGTTGTCGACAGTCTGGCCGTCGATATAACCCACATCCGTGATAACTTCCTTTTTATTCACATTGCCATATCCAATGTCGATGCTCGTCTCCCCTTCACGAACTGGAGGAGCAAAATTCACCATGGCCTGCGTTCCGTCAAGTACAAAGTCGATTCTTTCCTGGCCCTCAAACATTGTCACTGCCGATCCCATGTTGGAGGTATAGGCCCCGACGCTCTTGACATCAGGTCTGATCTTTACCTTATAGGTACCGTTTTTGCGTGTCTTGGTTCCGGAATCCTGAAAGTCAATCACTATCAGGACACCGCCTACGGGATGCATTTCGGTATCGGTGACCCTGCCCGTGACCGTCATCAGTTTTACCCTCTTCTGTCCTTCTGCCTGGCTTGCTGCCACCAGGAGTGCCAGAAACAATATTATAGCTTTTGTTTTCATATGTCATTGTTTTTTACCCCTGCAAGATACGAAAAACACCTTGGATAACAATACGCTTTCCCCTGAACCAGAATATATCAAACACCTCATTGAAAACATGCTCAAATTACCAACTTATGGGTATCTAAGACAGTTTGGCACGACCTTTGCTTTACTTACTGTGAAGAGCCAATTCTTCAAATAAAATTAAAGAGATGAAAAAGTTAATTCTCACATCGATCCTCGCAGTCCTGGTAGCAGCAGGGGCGATAGTCCGCGGACAGGACTGGCCTGAGGAGTACCTGGGTCTCCCGGGTGACAACATGAACCTCTATGCCGTGATGAATCTCTTCCAGGAGTCGAAGACCCTTGAGGAGTTCGAAAGGAACCTCAATGACAGGGACTCCCGGATCAACAACCTTGATCTCAACGGGGACAACTTCATCGACTACATAACGGTTACCGACTATGTAGACGGGAAGATACACACCATAGTATTAAGGGCAGTACTTGGAAGGAACGACTTCCAGGATGTGGCTGTCTTTATCGTCGAGCGCAAGAACAAGAACAAGGTACGGATACAGCTTATCGGCGACGAGATGCTCTACGGCCGCAACTACGTGATAGAACCGAAGGGCAACAGGCCCAATCCCGGATACCACGGTGATCCTCTCTACTATGACGATGTGATCTACGTCGGCAACGTATACTACTACGATCTCTCGTGGCCGGTACTTGACTGGATGTTCATGCCCAGCTACGTGGCATGGCACTCAGGATGGTACTGGGGATACTGGCCTGCCTACTGGGAGCCCTGGAGCCCCTGGTACTGGCACCACTACTACGGATACCATTACAACTGGTACCCCCGCTACTACACCTACTACCATCACTGGAACCACCCCGTGCATCACTACTACAACGACTTCTACTACAACCGCGTACGCCACTATTCAAAGAATGTGGAGCACAGGAAGACGGAAGGTCACTACAAGCAGACTTACACCAGGCCCGACACCAGGAGAGATGGTGAGGAGCTCTACAGGAAGGTATATGCAAGCCGCGAAAGCCGCACTGCAGTGACCTCCGGCGATAGCAGGAGAAGCGATGCTGCCCGGTCATCCAGGGTTCAGAGTCAGTCGACTGTCACCACTGACCGCAGGAGTCCGGAGGCAGCAAGCAAAAGCCGGGAGGCAGCAAGCAGAAGCCGGGAGAGCGTCGCCGGTCAGGCAGCAGCTACAGACCGGAGGGATCCGGCCGAAGTAAAGAGCACGACAGCTACCAGGCCTTCCGCGCCGGACAGGGCTGAGGTCAGCCGCAGGGAAGCTGTAACGGCACCCGCCAGGAGCAGCTACAGCGCACCGGAAAGGAGCACCTCAAGAAGCAGCAGCGTCAGCAGCGAGCCGGAAAGAAGCACCAGCAGCAGCGTCAGCAGCGAGCCGGAAAGAAGCACACGGAGCAGCTACAGCGCACCCGAAAGGAGCAGCAGCAGCAGCAGCGTCAGCAGCGCACCTGCAAGAAGCACGAGTAGCAGCAGCACCAGCTACAGCGCACCTGCAAGAAGCTCAAGCAGTGTCAGCAGCGCACCGGAAAGGAGCACTTCGAGCAGCGTCAGCAGCGCCCCGGCAAGGAGCAC
>CAZFIF010000102.1:0-8652 GCA_964519065.1 uncultured Rikenella sp. | reverse complement strand
GACACCACTCCGCCAACATTCACCGTACCTGCCGACGTTACAATCTGCCGTGATGTAGACGGCAACTATGACAGGGATGTCTCAAACACCGGAGATGTTACAGATGAAACAGACAACTGCGATCCCTCGCTTGATGCAGTATATACAGACTCTGATGTTGCAATGGGAACCGTAACTGAGGTCGGCTTAATTACAAGAACCTGGACACTTACTGACAACTGTGGTAACGTAACGACACAATACCAGATCATCTGGGTACAGCCGGTGCCGCAGATATCGGTGGAGGTCCCCGATACTCTCTTCTGCAACGGGGCCACTGTCAACTTTACTATTGACTCACTGGTGATATCGAGAGGAGAGGTGATGTATGACCTTGTTGTTAACTATGCACCAGGGGTCAGCGGTAATCTTACAGATGGTCCCAGGCAGATAGCTGATATTTCCGATGTAGTTGTCAACAGTACCGACAGCCACCAGACCGTCACCTACACCTTCAGGCCATATATCCAGGGCAAGCCGGGTGATCCTACCTGTTATGACGGGATTGACACCATTATTGTGATACACATCGAACCTACCGCGAGGGTTTCGCATACCCTGGCCAACGACGAGTTGTGTAATGGCGATGACGTCAACATCCAGCTGGCAACAGTGACAATACCTTACCGGGGAATAGAGTTCAATGTTAATGCAATGTCCGGTTACCCTGAGATCTCAGGGTATACCAACAGAACCGGTCTGGCCGTGACGGATATCATTATTGAGCCATTGACAAACACTGGAGACACGGCAAGGCTCGTTCTCTATGTGATCACACCGGTGACACTTGATGTCAACGACAACCAGAAGTGTGTGGGAGTCAATGACACTGTAAGAGTATGGGTTAACCCCACTCCCAGGGCCACCCCGCTGATAAACACCCCCCGCATCTGTGATCAGGGGACAACGGATATCATTCTGACCTCACCCACAGTCATGACTTCAGGGGTGATAGAATTCAACTATACGATATCTGCAACTGCACCCGTCAGCGTGGTCGCGGGCAACAGGGCGCCGGCCAACAGCCAGCCCCTTGGTACTCCATTGCAGTTCCAGTATACCAATGAGAGTGATACAATACAGTCGGTCTTCTTCCATATTACGCCGAAGGTCACAGGACTGGCATGTCCTTACGGCAATCCGGTAGTGTCAGAGGTCAAGGTGCACGCACGTCCCCTGCAGTCGCTTGAGATCAGGGACTCTATCACCTGCCACGGAGGCCAGAACGGCACCCTGGAAGTGATTCCGGCCAAGGGTGTTGATCCGCTCTGGGTTGAGTGGACAGGCCCTGACTACTGGGAGGATGAGGGATATAATATGTTCATCGTCGATGAGCGACGCCAGGGGTTCTATACGGCAACAGTAACCGACAGCCTCGGCTGCTACAACGTGGGAACGCTCAACCTCCTGGAGCCCTACACAGAGGTGGCATTCTACTTTAACCGCTATATCTCCTGCCCCGGAGCCAATGATGCACAGATAACCCTGGCCCTGACAGAGGGAGAAGCGCCACCATATAATTACTACATAATGCGTGACCTGATAGACACGGTCTATCAGGGGCCCCTTCCTCCGCAGAATTTCCCGCCTGATCCGGTACACATTGATAGTGTCGCTCCCGGAGAATATCTCCTGATAGTCGAGGATGCCAACGGATGTAAATTGCCGGAGATAAGGACTCTGTTTGATGCTCCTGTCACGGAGGTAAAATTCGGCAAGTCTGATTACTCAGGCTACAACATCTCATGCGAAGCATATAATGACGGATCCATCTGGGTGAGCAGCATACGAAGCTATTACATGGACGGTACAGACACTATATTTGTCACTAACGTGGCCCCGTACACCTATCAGTGGACTGCCTCTGACGGAGGTGTGATAACGGGCAGTTCAACCGACAACATTCTCGTTGATGTTCCGGCGGGGACATATCACCTGACAGTAACTACCAGCAAAGGATGTACATTCAGTTTCACGGAGGTGATGACCGAGCCTGACGGCATAGACCTGCTGGCGGAGGATGTCTCGTTGAGTCCTGACGGTAACTATCAGATATCATGTTATGGCAGGAACGACGGATATATCGATCTTCAGTTCGACGGCGGGACAGGTGCCTACACCTATTCCTGGACAGGTCCCGGAGCGTTCACAGCCGCCACGACATCTATTGCTGACCTGTACCAGGGCACCTATGACCTCACTGTCACCGATGCGAACGGATGCCACAGGTATTACCAGTATGTGCTTAACGAACCCGATTCAGTAGGAATATCTGTTCTGAAATCCCTTACCGGCGACGGCTTGTACAATATCAGTTGCAATGGTGAGGATGGCCAGATTGACATCACCGTAACCGGAGGAAGCGGGCCGGGTACCTATGCTTATGACTGGAAAGACAGTAGTAATCCCGAATGGTCCAGCAACCTCGAAGATCTGAGTGTCAAGGCCGGGTCTTACAGGGTGTATGTCACCGACGCCAACGGATGTACAACGGACAGGGGAGTGGAGCTTACGCAGCCTCTGCCACTCGATGTCTCGGTTGCAATATCAGATATTACATGTCTGACAGCTCCGGTTTACAATGATGGAGCCGTCGATCTTACAATCGAAGGAGGCAAGGCCCCGTACAGTTACCTGTGGACAGGCCCGTCGGGTTACACATCCACCGAACAGGATATCTCCGGGTTAACCACTGGTGACTATAATGTCAGGGTCACCGATGACTACGGCTGTATCATAGATGCAAATGCACAGTTGTCATTACCCGAACCCCTGACCGTTGACAGGATCCTGTCTGACTATAACGGGTTCACTGTCAGCTGCCTGGGGAGAGCTGACGGCTGGCTGAAGGTTATCCCGGTGACCGGTACTGCACCTTATCAGTACTCCTGGAGTGGTCCTGACGGATTTACCGCCGTGGATACAGATTCGATTTACGGTCTAAGGGAGGGTCACTATACCGTTACCGTGACAGACAATAATCTGTGCAACACCATTTTAGAGACAACGCTGGTCTCTCCCGGTCAATTAAGTCTGTCGATCAGCAAAGAGACCTCTGAGGGAGGCAACTACAACATCAACTGCAACGGTGACGCCACGGGTCGGGTTGACCTGGCTGCCATAAACGCCGCTGGTACAACGTCATATCTGTGGTCTGACGGGGCCTCAGGGGCACATCGTGAGGATCTCATGGCTTCCGAGTATGAGATTATTGTTACTGACGGCAACAGCTGTTCGGCCGACACTACGCTTACTCTTACCGAACCGGATCCGATAAGCATATCGTTCAGTATGATTTCACCCTACTGTCCGGAGAGCACTGACGGAAGCATCTTTGCCGGGGTGACGGGAGGCGAAGGAGCCTACAGCTTCCTGTGGAACAGCGGACAGACAACGCAGGAGATCACCGGTATTACCGCCGGAATCTATCTAGTTGATGTCAGCGATTACAACGGGTGCTCTGCTTCAGATTCATTGACACTGGCTCCTCTCAACGATATGTGCGTAGGCATTCCGAACGCCTTCTCGCCTGACGGAGACGGAATAAATGAATACTGGGTCATCAGCAGGATAGCTCTCTATTCGGAGGCAGAGGTGGTCATTCTGAACAGATGGGGTGAGATGGTTTGGAAATCCGAGAAGGGATATCCCGACCCATGGGACGGCCGTGCTTCCAACGGCAGGGAGCTGCCGATGGATTCGTATCACTACGCCATTGATCTTCACAATGGTGAGAAGCCTATTGTCGGACACGTGACCATAATAAGGTAAGCTATGACTGAGATGAGAGCAGCGTGTAAGATGAGTAAATGGTTGTTGTTACTGGCAGCAGTGATGATGGCGGCAGGGCTTGAAGCCCAGCAGCTGCCTGTCTACAGCCAGTATCTGTTCAACAAGTATCTCATAAATCCGGCCGTAGCAGGGAGCGACGGTTATACAAGCATCAACCTTACCACAAGGCAGCAGTGGGCGGGATACCAGGGAGCACCGCAGACCTATTCCCTCAGTGCGCAGGGACGTATTCTCAAGCAGAAATACCTTATCAGGGACAACATATTCGACAAGAAGATCTTCAAGCCGCATACGGAAGGCAAGGTGGGAATCGGAGCCACGGTTTTCAGCGATATAAACGGCCTGGTGCGGCGCACAGGGTTCTCCACATCATACGCCTATCATATCTGGCTTCACGGCGGAACCCAGCTTTCGTTTGGCCTGGCATTCACCGGTTACCACTACAAGATCGACCAGCGACAGATACAGTTTGAAGATCCCGATGAGCCCTGGATGAATACTGACTTCAGGAAGGGTATCTTTGTGCCTGACTTCAATTTCGGGGCATACCTCCTTAACAGGAAGTTTGCTGTCGGCTTCTCCGTACAGGATATGATGGAGGGATTCATCAAGGCGGGCAGCCAGGCCTACAGGGACCTGGAGATAGAGAGGACATATTACATCTTTGGCAACTACGACTTTGAACCTGACAATAAGAGCCTCATCCAGCCTTCGCTGCTGGTCAAAATGTCGGAGCAGCTCCGCCCGCAGGCAGATATAGGTCTGACATATTCGTATGACAACAAGATATGGGTAGGGACTACCTTCAGGACTGGCAGCGCGATCATTGCCAATGTCGGTGTCAGAAGAGACAGGCTGTTCTTCGGTTATTCGTTTGACTTCACCCTGCAGTCGATACAGATGTCGACATACGGCTCACATGAGTTCATAATGGCAGTCCGTTTCGGGGACACACCGAGGAAGTACCGGTGGCTTGACAGGTACTAGGATAATCGTTTTGACATAGCGAGATCACGGGTCTGCAACTGACCTGGCAGTTAGTTGCCAGGGCCACTGTTCCTGCATCATCAGATCAAGGGCATGCCAAGGACATGGCAGATATCAGGGCTTCTGTTTTGACATCACATAAATAAGTGAGCTGGCCCTGTTCCTCATAAAGAGGTTTAATACGGCAAGAAACAGTCCCGTAGCCACGCCCCTGAGAAGAGCCACACGCCGACCCCGGTTCCTGTAGCTGAGAGCAGATATATAAAAGAGATCCAGAGGCAAAGAACGGACCTCTTCGCATACAAATCCGTTCTCTTCTGCCAGGCGCATGATCGTGTCTGGCGAGAAATGCCAGAGGTGTCTGGGCACATCCAGTGCCGCCCAGTTCTCCCTGAACCACTGTGCATCCGAAGAGTCCATGTTTGGCAGAGCGATGATGCACCGGCCCTCGCCGGTGAGTATCCTGCGAACTTCTACCATCCATTTACCAGGGTCATAAAGATGTTCCAGGACATGCCACAATGTAACGCAGTCAACGGAAGCATCATCCAGGTCATTGATCTCGGAAGGAGCTAGGGTCCTTATGCCGAATTTGGCCACTGAATACTCACGGGCCCTCTCATTGATTTCGACCCCGGTAACATTCCATCCCTTCTTCTGCATGAAGGAGGCGAAATAGCCGGTGCCACTCCCGATATCTATGATTGTACCGGTCTTCTTTCCGGTCACCCTCCTTACCAGCCTCTGTTTTCTGGCGAGCATATATCTCCTGGCAAGATGGTAGCCCCGTTCGGTAAGGCTCTGCTTTTTATCGGAGTGGGATATATAATCAGCTGACAGATAGTATCTGCCTATATCCCGCTCATCCGGAGGATCAGCAGTGATTACCAGTCCGCAGCAGCAGCATTTTGCAATGCTGAAGCTCTCGCCGGTGACCAGGTGATCGCGTGCTGCAAAAAGATCTGAAAAATCAGCTCCTCCGCATACCGGGCATGATCTAACCTCAGTCATTCCTGCGTAATTGACGGAAGCGTATTACGCCGGCAAACAGTATCAGGGCTAAAAGCACAACCGAGCCTGCCAGTGACACCCTGTTGCCTGTTATGTACGACCGGGGTTCGAACCGGAATGTTACCGTATGGCTTCCCGCAGGAAGATACATCCCCCTGAGAACATAATCCGCACGGAAATGATCGGCAGGTGTATTGTCTATATATGCCTGCCATCCGTATTTATAGTATATCTCAGAGAAAACAGCCAGCCTGTCGGAAGAAAGTTCTGCTCTGTAGGTGAGATGGTTTGGCAGGTATGATTCAAGATATATGGTATCAGAAGATGATCCGGGACCAACCGGCAGCGGTATCATATCGGCAAATCGCCTGTCGACTACCGCTTCTGATCCCGGGTTGAGAGTCCTGACAGCGCTTAGCTCAGCGTCGGCATTCTCAACAATTGTGACCCTGTCAACCAGCCAGGCATTGCCCAGGGTATGTCTGTTTTTCAGCGGAGGCGAACCGGGATCAAGTATTATATACTTGGTATTCAGCATATTCAATCCATTGAGGTTTTGCAATACCCCCTCTGCATCTTCCCATGATGAGGCTGTTCTGAGGCTGGTGACAAGTGAGTTTATCTCATCCATGAGGCTTGCCTCTATCAGCTCCTGGTATCTCTTCATCTTTACCCCGCTGTATCCTCCCACAGACATATGATGGTATGAAGTCGAGGCATCATTAAAGACGGAGACGGTCAGGTTCAGCACCCGGTATTCCCCCTGATCGCTGAGGATCTCCCTGTCTGCCACTGTGGGCTCAAAGGTATTGGCGGCGGATCTCTTCGTCTCAAAGTTAGAGGCTCCCAGGAATCTTGCATCCACAGGCACCTGGTCAATGAGAAAGAGTACGGAGAGGCCTATGAGTGTGTGGCTGAGCTTTATCTTCTCTTTCAGTAAGAACCAGAGGAGTGCCGCTCCGGCAGCTATCAGCAGTGCCGCTCTCAGTGCGTCGGTGCGCAGCATCATCTTCCTGTCGGCGATCATAGCCTCCTTCAGCCACGCAAGGGAGTCTGGCAGAGTACTCTCATCGGGCCTGAGAAATGATCCTGCCAGTCCGGGTAGAAGGAAAAGTACAATGGCAACACCACCTGTAACCAGTGCTGCTGTCAGCAGAGATTTCAGGGCTTTTTCCCTGGTGACTGATCCTTCGGTGACGGCCTTCAGTGCCAGTACGGCAAGCAGCGGCACCAGTACTCCTGCCATGACCAGTGTCATTGATACCGCACGGAATCTGTCATATCCGGGGAACCAGTCTATGAAGAGGGATGTCACCGGCATGAGGTTTTTACCCCATGACAGCACCAGTGAGAGAATAACGCCTGTTACTATCCACCATTTTTCCCTGCCTTTGACAATAAGGAGTCCCAGCACAAACAGGAAGAGGACCACAGCCCCGAAATATACGGGTCCGCTGGTTGAAGGCTGGTTGCCCCAGTACCTGAAGAGCTGCCCCTGGGCCTGTCCAAGGTTATTTTTACGCAATGCCTTTACCGTCTCGGAATCGGATGGGAAGGGTGCGGTAGCGCCACCCCTGAAGTTGGGTACCAGGAAGGTCAGCGACTCAGCTATCCCGTAGCTCCACTGTGTGATATACTCTTTGTCGAGACCTTTCTGATCACTGCCTTCAGCTGCAGTAAGCTCGCTCTGACCTCTTGTTGACTCCCTGCTGTATTCCAGTGTTGAATAGAGTGGGGCAAAGTTAACGGCGAAGGCGATCAGAGCCGCGACAACCAGTATACCAAAAGTCTTAATGAATGCCGGCAGGGTTTTGTTTCTAAGGGCATCAACAAGCTCAAAGATGCCGAAGACAAGCACTATCAGTCCGGTGTAGTATGTTATCTGGAAGTGGTTGGACATGATCTGCAGGGAGAGAAACAGGGCAAAGAGTATTCCACCTGCCAGGGCATTTTTCCTGAAGGACCAGACCACACTGCCAACAACGGGAGCCATATATGCCATGGCATAGGCCTTGGTGTTGTGCCCTGCCGAGAGGCTTACAAAGAGGTATGAGCTGAAGCCGAAGGCAATGGCACCGGCCATGGCAAGCCATGGGTTGACTCTGAAGAAGAGCAGCATGATGTAGAATCCCAGCATCGAAAGAAACAGTGCTGCAACAGGCGTATTATATAGCTTCAGGAGGTTGTCGAGGTGCTTGAAAAGGTTTCCCGGGTATTTGGCAGATATCATATAGGCGGGCATGCCTCCGAACATTGAGTTGGTCCATAACGGTTCACCACCGTGTTGTTCACGGTAGTCGCTGATCTCCTTTGAGGAGCCAAGATAGACTTTGGTGTCATGGGCATCAAGCTTCCTGCCTTCAAGCACAGGATAGAAATATGCGAAGGAGACGACCGTGAACAGAAGCACGGCAATGATATGCGGCAGGGATGATTTTAGTGCACTTGATTTCATGGAGAGATCATTTTGGGAAAATCCGGTATTAAATATCACCCGACAAAAATACACCAACTGAGGTTTAAATCAAATGAGTATATTATTATACATTTGCCGGAGCAAGAGAGTAAGATGGGAATTGTTCGGAATCAGACGCTCCGCGGCACTGCATGGTCATATCTTGGAGCCCTCCTCGGGTTTGTGAACATTATTCTCCTCTCTCCCAAAGTCTTTAGCACGGGGGAGATTGGGGTTGTGCAGCTGCTGATGTCACTGGCCACCATGCTGGCACAGTTTTCCAGTCTCGGCTTCACCAATGTCATCAACAGGCGCTTCCCCTATTTCAGGGATATTCGTGAGAAGCACAACGGGTTCCTCGGGCTGGC
>CAZFIF010000101.1:0-8659 GCA_964519065.1 uncultured Rikenella sp. | reverse complement strand
GAGACCGACCGCCGTATCATACGCGATCGCATTGCGAAACTCAAGGAGCAACTTAAGAAGATTGACACCCAGATGAGCACCCAGCGCAAAGGGCGCGGTAAGATGGTGAGGGTGGCACTCGTCGGTTATACCAACGTCGGCAAATCGACTCTCATGAACCGGATCAGCAAGACTGACCTGTTTGCCGAGGACAAGCTGTTCGCCACACTTGACACCACGGTGCGGAAGGTGGTGATAGGCAACCTGCCATTCCTTCTCTCCGACACGGTGGGTTTCATACGCAAGCTGCCGCACGACCTGGTGGAGTCGTTCAAGTCGACCCTCGACGAGGTGCGCGAGGCAGACCTGCTGCTGCATGTGGTCGATATCTCGCACCCCGGCTTTGAGGAACAGATAGAGGTGGTGAATGCCACCCTGGGGGAGCTGGGGTCTCTGGGCAAGCCCACGATAATGGTGTTCAACAAGACCGACATATTCTCATTCACCAGGAAGGATGAGGATGACCTCACCCCGGTGAAGAGGGAGAACCTCTCCCTGGATGACCTGCGCAGGAGCTGGATGGCCGGCGGAAATGACCGGAAGGTGGTATTCATCTCAGCCAAGACCCGTGACAACATTGACGAGCTCAGGAAGATGCTCTATGACGATGTGAGACGGATACACGCAGCACGGTATCCCTACAATGACTTTCTCTATGATGATGTGTGACCTGCAGCTACAGCAGGCCTGACGAGCGCATATACTCGGCTATCTGCACCGCATTGGTGGCAGCTCCCTTGCGTATGTTGTCAGCCACAATCCACATGTTCAGTGTCCTCTCCTGGGAGAAGTCGCGCCTGACGCGGCCAACGAATACCTCATCACGGTCGTGGGCGATGATGGGCATAGGGTATTTATTCTCAGCAGGGTTGTCATAGAGGATCACTCCCGGTGCTTCTGAGAGCAATGCCCTCACCCTGTCGAGGTCGAATTCCCGTTCAAACTCAGCGTTCACTGCCTCCGAGTGCCCTCCCTTGACCGGTACCCTGACGGCGGTGGCAGTAACACGTATACTATTGTCTGACAGTATCTTCCGCGTCTCATTCATGAGCTTCTCCTCCTCTTTTGTATAGCCGTTGTCGAGGAAGTGGTCGCAGTGCGGAAGGCAGTTAAGGTCGATGGGGTAGGGGTATGCCATCTCTCCGCCCAGCCCGCGACGTTCATTGTCTAGCTGTGTCACAGCCTTGACTCCGGTGCCGGTTACCGACTGGTATGTTGAGACGACCAGCCTCCTGATGGTGTACTCGCGGTGCAGCGGAGCCAGGGCCATAAGCATCTGGATGGTGGAACAGTTCGGGTTCGCGATGATCTTGTTGTCTGCCGTTATGGTCCTGGCGTTTACCTCCGGAACCACAAGCGGAATATTCTCATCCATGCGCCATGCCGAGGAGTTGTCAATAACCACAGTGCCGTTCTCAGCAAATGCCGGGGCCCATTCCCGTGAGACTGTCGATCCGGCGGAGAAGAGTGCCAGGTGAGGTTTTGCCTCCACCGCCTCCATGATACTTATAACCTTCACAGGCTTGCCCCTGAAAATCACCTCCCGCCCTTCAGAGCGCTCGCTGGCGGCAGCCAGGAGAGTGTCGACGGGAAACTGACGCTCCTCGAGAACCTTTAGCATCATTTTGCCTACCATACCGGTGGCTCCGACAATTGCTACCTTCATATCTTTAATTATTTCGAAATTATTTACGAACTTTATCTTGAAAAAGTGCGACAAATTTAATTCTTTTTTAGTCCCGCTGCATGAAAAAGATTATTCTGCTGTCGTTACTGCCTGTATGTCTGTGCGTTAATGTGCAGGCGCAAGGCAGTATGGGTGACGTCTCAGTCACCGGTTCAATTGTCTTCTCTGAGATCATGGCCGACCCTTCTCCGCCGGTACAACTGCCTGACAAGGAGTACCTGGAGATAACCAACCGCACCGGTGACACCCTCTTTACGGGTGGGATAATTCTTATTGCCGGGCCTGACAGTGTCAGCCTGCCTGCAGAGACGATAGCTCCGCAGGAGTACATCATACTGTGCGCGACGGGGAGCAGGGCCGCTCTCCAGCCCTACGGACGTGTGATGGCGATAAAGTCATTTCCCTCCCTGAACAACGATGGGGAGCTGTTAGCCCTGCGTGACAGTAATGGGAGACTATTGCATGCCGTCAGTTATACCCCTGCCTTCCTGGGGGAGGGACCGCGGTCAGGAGGAGGGTGGTCGGCGGAGCTGACCGACCTCGGCAATCCGTTCAATGAGCCTGAAGCATGGAATCCCTCCGTTGATCCCTCGGGCGGCACACCCGGCAGAGCCAACTCTTCGGTGACGCTGTCCCCTGACCAGCGTTGCCCTCAGGTTGTGGCTGTATGGACTGAGGATGGTGATACCGTCAGGGTACTGTTTGATGAGACCGTTATGGTTGTGGAAGGAGAGCGGTGGTATGCCGGCGGTATTGAGACGCTGCCAGCGGTATCCGGGGATCCTTCAGACCGTCTTTTGCTCGTACCCCTGGTCCAGGGGCTGAAACAGGGAGAGATTCTCTCGCTGACGGTGCCGGTTTCTGTTACTGATTTTGCCGGCAACGCAACCTGCCAGGGCAATCTCAGGACGGGGATCCCCTCCGATCCGATGGCCGGTGAGATACTCTTTAACGAGCTGCTTTTCGATCCCTTGACTGAGGGTGCGGATTATATTGAGTTTTACAATAACAGCAGCACGGTTGTAGATCTCTCCTCCCTCTCCCTGTCAAACAGTCTCACCGCCCCGGCCAATGCCTTTGCCGCCATGCCGCGTCAGCTTCTGCCTTATGAATATGTAGCCGTCACCATTGACAGGGATGCCGCTGTGGAGGGTTATCCCTGCGCATCTCCCAATGCAGTTTACGAGGCTTCCCGCATCCCCTCCATGCCTGACGAGGGCGGCACCCTGATACTCTATAACCAGATGCTGACTGTTGTTGACAGGGTCAGCTACAGCAGTTCAATGCATCAGGCGTTTCTGTCAGGCACCGAAGGGATTGCCCTGGAGAAGGTTCTCCCGTCACTGCCATCTGCTGTTTCTGCCAACTGGCATTCAGCCTCCGAGGCGTGCGGGTGGGGCACTCCGGGTGCTGCCAACTCCGTGATGGTACAGCCTGTGGATGCCGGGGGAGGGCTGAGCCTCTCATCAACCAGGGTGTCACCTGACGGCGACGGCTTTGAGGAGGTGGTATCGGTGGCAGTCTACCCCGGGGGAGATGACAACATCATAACAGTGACTGTCTTCAATGACCGCGGGTACTGTGTCAGACGGCTGGCAGAGAGATTCTGCGCTGGCGCTGGAGCAACCTTCATTTGGGACGGTACGACTGACAATGGTGCGCGGCTGCCGGCAGGACTCTATATGATCATGGCAGAATCAGTAAGCTCTTCGGGGGTATCGCACCGGTGGAAGAAGGTCTGTGCTGTGCTCTACAGGTAATCCGTCAGAGGGCAGCTATCAGCTCCTTCATGATCCTTGTCATCTTCTCCTCACTGTGCTCGGCAGCCTGCTGGACCGACTCATGTGTGGTGTACTCGATCTTACCCTCCACACCCAGGTCGGTGATGATGCTGACAGCAAAGACAGGCACACTCATATGCCTGGCGGTGATCACCTCGGGCACCGTTGACATACCCACGGCGTCGGCACCGATAATCCTGAAGAACCTGTATTCTGCCGGGGTCTCGAAGGTAGGGCCGGTGGTGGAGAGGTATACTCCTTTTGTTACCGGTATTCCCAGCCTTGCGGCTACCGCTTCGGCCTTTTCAATGAGCTGTCTGTCATAGGGAACGCTCATGTCGGGGAAACGCGGACCTATGCGGTCGTCATTGGGTCCTATCAGGGGATTGTCAACCAGGCATATATGATCATCAATGATCATGATGTCTCCTATACGGAACGAGGGGTTGACGCCGCCGGCGGCGTTGGAGAGGAAGAGGGCCCTGATGCCCAGCTCTTTCATTACCCTGATGGGGAAGGTCACCTGTTCGGAGCCGTAGCCCTCGTAATAATGGAACCGGCCCTTCATGGCAACAACCTTTTTTCCTCCGAAATCGCCGAAGATCAGCTTCCCGGCATGACCCTTCACAGTAGAGACGGGGAAGTCGGGTATACCGGCATAGGGAACCTCAATCTGATTGTCAATCTCAGTGGTGAGGCCGCCCAGGCCTGTGCCCAGAACTATACCTGCCTCAGGGTCAGCAAATCCTTTTGATCTCAGGAAATCAGCTGTCTTTATGATCTTTTCCAGCATATTGGTATATTTTGTTTAAAAACTCCTCCTCATTTTCAATGAATTGCACGTTAACGGGCAATACATGGGTTACCTCAGCGAGGTGAACTGCAATATTAGCGATTTCTTTTAACCTGACGGCATCCTTGGCTGTGGTGATGACAATTTTCCGTTTTCCTTCCATGGCGTCGAAGGCAGATCTGATTTTTACGATGTCACTTTCGGTGTATAAGTGATGGTCAGGAAAGGAGAGTGGGGTTACCCTTGAGCATAGTGTTGAGAGATAGCGGGCCATCGGGGCAGGGTTGGCTATACCTGTCACCATAAGCACTGAGGAGTCTTGCGTGACCGTTTGCGTGGGAGTCTCCGGGAAGAGTGGCACCGGATTGCCGTAGGCAAGTGTGGTGAAGTATATGCTTTGCCGCGCTCCGGCCTTCAGTTCACTTTTTACGGCATCCATCTCCGCCGGGGAGGCTTCGGGTGGCACCTTTGTAACGACAATGATATCCGCTCTTGACATTTCCCTCAGGCTCTCGCGCAGCCGTCCCAGCGGCAGCAGCCTGTCGCGTGTCATGAGCCTGTTCCAGTCGGTAAGGAGGATGTTCACCCCCGCCTTCACCGCCCGGTGCTGGAAGCCGTCGTCGAGGATGAGAGCGCCGGTTGAAGGCTCTTCGGCCATGATCTTCTTTATGCCGTGCACGCGGTCGCGGTCAACAAAGAGCCGCGCCCGCGGCAGGCTCCGGGCCATCAGCAGCGGTTCGTCGCCTGCATCCGCCGTGGTGTCGCCAGGCGTCACCTCCCTGAACCCACGGCTTTTACGGAGGTATCCGCGGCTAAGCACTGCCACAGGTACTATAGCAGAGAGTCTCTCTGCCAGCCAGATGACATGGGGTGTCTTTCCTGTTCCTCCGACTGTGATATTACCGATACAGATGACTGGCATGTTGAAGCTGTGACTCCTGAGTATGCTGCAGTCGTAAAGAGTGTTCCTGACAGCCACGGCGGCTCCGTAGAGCTGTGAGGAGAGCCACAGCAGTATCCTGCCCGGCATTATCATCCCTAGTAGATGTCGATGTAATATGGCAGCACGGCCTGCACGCCGGATGCCAACATTATATCCTTGAGGTCATACCAGTATTTTGATGCTGCCCCGAGCTCCCCGCGGATAACTTTTGCCCTGAGTGTGCCGGTCATCTCCTTGAGCAGCTTGGTGTAGAGGTCGGACGCCTCAGGCTTCTCGATGATGCGGTAGTTATCGAGTTCTGCCAGCGTGGCTGCTTCCCTGACGGCATCGGTGAGGCCGCCAAAGGAGTCAACCAGTCCTATGCCGGCAGCGTCGGTTCCGCTCCAGACATGTCCCTCCCCGATGCTGTCAACAGCTGTCTGTCTCATGCCTCTGCCCTCGGCTACCACGCTCGTGAAGGTGTTATAGGTACGCTCTACATTGGCCTGGAGAGCCGCTTTTTCGAAGGCACTTAGGGGGCGCGTCAGCGAAGGAGCGTCAGAGTGTGCGTTGGTGCTTACCACTTCAGAGGTGATACCCAGCTTCTTGTCAAGAAGTGTCTGGGCATTGGGGATAAGCCCGAAGACCCCTATGGAACCTGTCAGCGTCACCGGCGAGGCCATTATTTTATCAGCGGCGGCGGCTATGTAATATCCGCCGCTGGCGGCGTAGTTGCCCATGGATACCACCACCGGCTTTACCCTGCCGGTGAGCTCCACCTCGCGCCATATCAGGTCGGAGGCGATGGCGTTGCCGCCACGTGAGTTAACCCTGAAAACGACAGCTTTGACGGTGGTGTCGAGCCGCAGCTTGCGCATCTCGGCAGCATACCTGCTCCCGCCTATATTGGTGTCGTCACCTTCCCCCATGACAATGCTTCCTTCAGCAAAGAGCACGGCTATTTTGGACCGTCCCGGTTTGGAATCCTGTTTGACCGTCACCTTTGAGTACTTTGTCATCGGCACATAGTTGATCTTCTTGCCCTCACTGATGCCTGCAGCGGCTCTTATGCTGTCTTCAAGCTGGTCGCGGTAGATGGTCCCGTCTATCATTCCTGCCGCGGCCATGCGTGCAATGTCATAGCCGGCCAGGGAATCTGCAAGCTGCATCACCCTGTCGGCAGGCACACCGCGCGATTCAGCTATGACTTTTACAGCATGTTGCCAAATTGAGCCTGTATACTGAGTGATCTGGAGACGGTTTTCCTCGCTGAGACGATCAAGCATATATGGTTCAACGGCACCCTTGAACCTGCCGTGTCTTATCACCTGTACCTCAACGCCGAGCTTCTCCAGCGCCTCCTTGTAGAATGTAACCTCCGAGGCCAGTCCCTTGAAATCGAAGGAAGAGGTTGGGCTAAGCCATATCCTGTCGGCAGCGGTGGAGATGAAGTAGCTCTCCTGCATCATGATATAGTCAGAGTAGGAGTAGACGAACTTACCGCTCTTTTTAAACTCTTCCAGGGCTGTGCGCAGTTCGTCTGCTGTTGCCCACCCGGAGGGCATGGTGCCGTTTTCTATCAGGATGCCGCTCACATCGTCATCTTCGGCAGCCTTGCGCAGGTTCTTCAGCAGATCGTTCAGTCCGGGAGTCCCGGTAAGAGACATGGTAAACGGATCGAACATGGCCAGCGGGTTGGTGCCGGTGCGATCCGGAATCATGGCGCCGGTCTTGATCACCAGGACCGATTTTTCGGGTATATCAACAGCTTTGGTGCCTGCGGCAGCTATGCCTGAGAATACTGATAGCATGATCACAAAGAAGAGTATGCCTGATATTATCAGCCCGGCGACCACAGCGAGCAGCATTTTGAGGAAGGTTTTCATATCGGTACGGTTTGTTTCGGTTGCCAATTTATAAAAAAAACAGGCATCTTTACGGCTCTAAAGCGCTTGAGATGAAATTATCAGCACCATTGAAGGTAACTGCAGGATTGGGGAGCAACATGGGCAACAGGCTTGCTGCCCTTGGTCGTGCCATGGATCTTATCAGGGAGGAGGCAGGCGGGATCACAGCTGTCTCGTCTGTCTGGGAGACCGAGCCGTGGGGTTTTGATGCCAACGAGCAGTTCCTGAATATGGTTATCGTCATGGAGACCACCATGGAGCCGTGGCAGCTGTTGCAGCTCTTCCGTTCCATCGAGGGACGTATGGGGCGCAGGCGCAGCGGCAGGGGGAGCTATGAGTCGCGCATCATCGACATAGACATATTGTTATGGGAAGGGCGCGTAATATCAATGCCCGGGCTGGAGGTGCCTCATCCCAGGCTTGCCGACAGGCGGTTTGTGCTGGAGCCCCTCAATGAGGTTGCCCCTGCTGCTGTTCATCCGGTCACCGGACTCACGGTATCGGAGATGCTTGAGATGTGTGATGACCTGTCAGATGTAAGGCTGGCGGACCAGCAACTCTAGAGGGCACCGTTATCAGCGAAGCTGTAGTACTCCCTGCCCGCAATGA
The DNA here is from genome assembly GCA_964519065.1 of uncultured Rikenella sp. Classification (GTDB taxonomy): domain Bacteria; phylum Bacteroidota; class Bacteroidia; order Bacteroidales; family VadinHA17; genus SR-FBR-E99. The sequence continues at coordinate 921 of CAZFIF010000101.1, read as the reverse complement.
TGAGGTGATCCAGCAGCTGGATATCCATCAGGGCCCCAGCCTCTTTGATTTTCTGTGTGATGCGTATGTCTGAATCGCTGGGGCTGTTGTTGCCCGAGGGATGGTTGTGACATATGACCAGTCCTGATGCCAGTGACTCTATCGCCTTTTTCATTACTATGCGTACGTCAGTGACGGTGCCGCTTACGCCTCCCTGGCTTATCTTCATCCGGCCTATCACCCGGTTTGCCCTGTTGAGAAAGAGTATCCAGAACTCTTCGTGTGGCAGGTCTTCCATCAGGGGGCTGAAGATGTTGAAGACATCAGCCGAGGAGCGTATCTGCGGGTGTTCAGCCGCCTCAGCCAGCTTGCGGCGCCGTCCCAGTTCCAGGGCGGCGGCGACGGTCACGGCCCGGGCTTCACCCAGTCCTTTTATCTTACGTATCTCCCCGGCGCTGAGTTTACCCAGGTCGCTCAGTGAGTTGCCGGCGAGAGCCAGCAGTTCGCGTGCCAGGTCCAGGGCTGAACGGTTCCTGGTTCCTGATCCTATGAGAATGGCTAACAGCTCAGCGTCGCTGAGACTTGAGGGGCCCTTGCTCCAGAGCCTTTCACGGGGCCTGTCCTCGACAGCCCAGTCTGTGATCTTCATTGACATGCAGCAAAACGTATTATCCCGCTGCAATATAAAAAAAAAGCCGTTGCCCGAAGGCAACGGCAATCCAATATTTTCAACGAAACCCTACTTCAGGTTCTGTGTATGCTTTGTTGCTGACGACTTGAGGTTGGAAGCCTTGTTCTTGTGTATTACGTTCTTCTTTGCCAGCTTGTCAAGCATGGCACTGAGCTCAGGGAGCATCTTGTCTGCCTCCGACTTGTCGGTTGTGGCGCGCATCTTCTTGAGCGCGTTACGCATGGTGCGGGCATAGTACTTGTTGTCTTCCC
>CAZFIF010000100.1:0-8718 GCA_964519065.1 uncultured Rikenella sp. | reverse complement strand
CCTCAGGAATGCTGGCAAGCAGCATATCCAGCTGGCCGACTACTTTCCGGTTATATTCAACTCCCGAATGAGGCATGGATGTGGGCATCAGCAGGAAGCTACCTTCATCCAGTGAGGGCATAAACTCCTTCCCGATTCCCGGAAGGCCATGGGCCAAACCTGACCAGACGGAAGTAGTCCGGATATTCCATCCAATCTTGTCTGCCCCCATAGCCAGAAATCCAAAAACATTTGCAAAACCAAACCAGATATTTACCGCCAGAAAGATCAGCAAAGCAGGAATGAGCAGGAATTTAACCTTGTTGTTCAGGCACCAGAGCAATATTTTTCTGTAGGAATATTTCAGCAATCCGAATGCTCCTAGAATGGAACCAACAAGCAGAGCGACGAAAATGAAGTTGAGCAGAACGCTTTTACCTGCTCCAAGCGGCAACCAGTATTTTGCCAGAAGCCATAACACTCCGATAACCGCAAGAACCAACTCGAGATTTTCCAATACTTTGCGTAAAACTGGCTTCCGGAACAGTTCTTTATCGATGATCAACGGTTTGATAAATGGTACTACACCAAATAAAATCAACAGGATTCCGGCCCATGCATTGTCACTAAACAATCCGGCAATACCTGCCACAATCAGGATTACATTTATCCATTTTTTATGACGCGGGTTCCTGATTTTTAAGCCTAACAACCAATGAGCCAGCGTAGGAAGGATAAGCAATGCAACGATCAGCGCCGCCACGAGGGCAAAGGTTTTTGTGAAGGCAAGCGGCCCGAACAGCTTTCCTTCGGCAGCCTGCAGGGTGAAAACAGGAATGAAACTTACAATCGTGGTAGATACGGCAGTCAGGATTGCAGAACTTACCTCCGCAGAACCGTTATAAACGGTGGTGATCAGCTTTTGTCCGGGTGGTGCTTCATCAGCGTGTTTAATTATATTCTCCGACAGGATAATACCCAAATCGACCATGGTACCGATTGCGATGGCAATACCCGAAAGAGCCACAATATTCGCATCCACGCCAAAATAACGCATGGCGATAAAAACCATAAGTACTGCAATGGGCAACAGGCTAGAGATGAGCAGAGAGGCTCTCAGGTTGTAGATCATTACAATAATTACCAATATTGTTATGATTATCTGTAGCGACAGGGCCTCTTCGAGTGTACCGAGAGTCTCGTAAATAAGTTCTGACCTGTCATAAAAAGGAACAATTGTCAATTGGCTCTCAACACCATTGGGAAGTATCTTTTTGGGCAGTCCGGGTGAGATCTCGGTAACTTTATCCTTTACATTATTGATTACCTGCAGTGGATTGGCTCCATAGCGGGCTACAACCACACCCCCCACTACTTCGGCTCCGTCTTTGTCAAGAATGCCTCTGCGCGAAGACGGACCCAGAGTTACCACGGCAATGTCCTGTATGCGAACCGGCACATTATCATGAACAGCCACTACTGCTTTTTCAATATCATCCACGCTCCTTACATATCCCAGGCCACGTACCAGATATTCCGCCTGGTTGATCTCAATGGTCTTGGCTCCTGCATCACGATTCGATTTTTGTACTGCCTGCATCACCTTATGTAAAGGAATATTGTAGGCTTGCAGAGCACCGGGGTTTACATCTATCTGATATTCCTGGACAAACCCACCAATGGAAGCCACTTCTGAAACCCCTGCTGTTGCATTCAGGCCGTACTTCACATAGAAATCCTGGACGGTTCGTATTTCATGGAGATCCCATCCTCCGGTTGGATTTCCTTCCCTGTCCCTCCCCTCCAGGGTGTACCAGTAGACCTGTCCCAATGCGGTTGCATCGGGACCCAATGTTGGCTGAACACCCTCGGGCAATAGGCCTGAGGGAAGGGAACTTAATTTTTCGAGAATACGGGAGCGCGACCAGTAAAACTCAATATCCTCATTGAAAATGATATAGATGCTTGAAAATCCAAAAACAGAGGAACTTCGAATGGTTTTTACTCCAGGAATACCCAAAAGATAGGTTGTTAATGGATATGAGATCTGGTCTTCAATATCCTGTGGCGACCGGCCGTTCCAGGGGGTGAAGACAATCTGCTGGTTCTCCCCGATATCCGGTATAGCATCCACCGGGACCGGGTCAGATGGGAAACCGCCTATTCTCCAGCCAAACGGGGCGGTAACAATCCCCCAGGCAATGAAAACAAGCAGGATCAAGACTGTAACAAGCCTATTATCAAGAAAGTATTTGATTATCCTATTTAGCATAATATTTCCATTGATATGATTTAAATAGTGATAGATGACATAAATGCCACAAACCATATTGCTAACTGCAATATGGGCTCATTGAACAATACTAAAATCAGATCCGGAAGGTTTGGAACAGAGAGTGGATCTCCTTTGCCATTGGGGGTGGAAGGTAGTCAGTATATGCCTGGGCAGCTCTCTTACCAAATAAAACCTCATTACCAGCCGGAGTAGTCAGAGCAGCTGCGTCTCCCGCGTGCAGAATTACATGTGTTGTGTCTCTGACGAAATCATCAGTAGCCTGAATTTCCTGAAACTGATTCTCGCAACAGGGGTGATTGGTAAATACAAAATCCCGATCTCCGGCAATATCGCAGGTTTCTTCCATTTCTGCCATACCACAGTCCATGTGAGATTTGCCAAGCAATATCTGTGTGTCTACAGCCTCACCTCTGCAGTAATGAGTACCGATGGTAAGGCTGATATGACTGGCCAGTAAAAAGAAAGACAACAGTATGGATACTACTCTGTTCATCAAGAAGTAAAACAAAATACAGCCCATAATGTTCTTTGCGGAGAGCTATGCTATGTGCAATGGCTCCTTTGAGGCGTATGAAAATTGCATTTTCATACCTGTTGTATCAGATTACCGGACTATTTCCGGGTGAAAGTCAGGCTCAAAGTACCTGTGCTTGCCACGGGTATCTCCACCATAGTCTGAAAAATTGCTTCCTGTGTGCAAAGATTGACACATCGTATGCATTAGTCGCCGGATTCGTATTTTCCTGCAGGGAATTTCAATTTGTTGAATCTATTGCATCTGAAAAAGAACATCTTAATGAGATCCGGATTTATTTGCTGATATTCCCTGCTATTACGGTAATCCGGCTGAGAATCAGGTTACGGATTTCTTTTGGTTATCTTCCTGGCCGTCTCCATGTAGACCGGCAGGGCTGCAGAGCCATACCAGGGGTATAATTCCGTGTCGAAAATTCCGGCCACCACTGTCGGATCACCTTTCAGCAACTGTTCTGCTTCTTCAGTTGTGCTAACATCAAAGATGAATATTCCCCTGTAATCCCTTTCATTTGCGGCCAGGGGTCCTGACACCACCAGCTTCTTCTCCTCAGCCAGCCTTCGCATATTCGCAAAATGACCAAGAAAAAGGCTGTCCCGCAACGCCTTGTCCTGAATGTCGGCAGGGCCTGTTTTCAGAATCACCAGCACATAGGATTTCATGCCATAATCGTCAGCCCCCAGTTGTCTCGCCAGCGTGGAATCATATTCATGAGAAGAATCCTGAGCCGCCGCAAAAAATGATACAGCCAGGAAAAGTAAGTATGCAATACAAGTTTTCATGGAATTTCTGTTTTAAGGATCAATCATGTACGTAAGAAACAAACAATTATACATTATGGTTTCCTCTTACAGAAAAAATGACATCTCTCAGCACCAAAAAGTGATTATATTTGCAGCTGCAACCTCTTTATGCTGTTGCTCAACCGGAGAGATGCCAGAGTGGTCGATTGGGGCGGTCTCGAAAACCGTTGTCCGGGTAACTGGACCGTGGGTTCGAATCCCTCTCTCTCCGCAACAGACTGTCCAGGCCGAACCGCACTGAAGCGGTTCGGCTTCTGTTTTCATGGATACGCCGAATGAGCTTGCTCATGAGGAGGAAACATGAAAACAGAAGAGCATGCGCAGCATGCGTGCCTGTAACGTCTGTTGCAGGTTCGACCACAAGGGATCACGAGCGAATGAAATGAGCGAGTAATCCCGGACGTGTGAGTGAGAACCCTGATCTGCAGATTTACCCCTCCGGGGATCACGAGCGAATGAAATGAGCGAGTAATCCCGGACGTGTGAGTGAGAACCCTGATCTGCAGGTCCCCGAAAATGGGATCACCTGTAAAACGGATAACCTCTAACTGTAATTTATCCCTGCCGTCTTACCGCGATTTCACGGATTTCCTAACTTAGTAACCATCTTGGGGAACGACCAAAATCCTGTAAAAACATGAATGAACAGACACAAAACCAGGAATGTTGTCCTGAATTCCATCCGGAGAGATGGAATGAGAAGACTTTTATCTGGGACAACAAGAAATTCATTAAGGATTCAATACCTGCACTGTTTCACATTCCATTTCCGCCAATGATTGCAAAGAAAATCACCAGGATGTGGCAGTCGGTTGAATCCTCCGGATCAGCATCTCCGGAGAAGGCGGACACACTGGTATTATTCCATGACCCTTCAGCTTTCAGATCGGATATCCTCATCTCCGTGGAGAAAGATGTACCTGCAGAAAAGAACGTTGCAATCTCCGGTACCTTCGTAAGCAAAACTTTCGACGGTGACTATAACGCTATTCCCAAATTCATCAGGGTTATGAACCAGTACCTGTCGGAAAGCGGAAAGAAGGCAAAAGACTATTATGTCCACTACGCCTACTGCCCGAAATGTGCCAAAAAATTCGGACATAACTACATGATCCTTTTCGCTGAAGTTCAGAATAACTGAACAGATGGCGCCAGGTCGCCGGCCTTTTTATCTGCGGATGGCAAACTACTCCTAACTTAGGAGAGGGACTAATTCACTTCCCGGAAACTGCCTTTCAGCAGAAATTATATATAGAATAGTTTTAATATATTTATCACCTGACCCGGAAAAAATCCCGGGAGACAATCCCCTTAACCCCTCCTGTACATATAACCCTTCAAACCTATTCCCCACCGACACCATGAGCAGCTTCAACATCCGCCCGGCCACTGATGGAGATGACAGCAGGATAAAAGATCTTACCAGCAACTGTGAGCAGGAGGGTATGATCACCTTTATTATCAACCGTACCCCCCGGTTCAACACGCTGCAACGACTGCTTGACCCCGACGCCTGGCACCTTGTTGCCGAGAAGGATGGACTCGTCATCGGACAGGTGGGCGTTGTACACTTCCCGGCAAGAGTGCTCGACACAGCCTGCAAGGTTGGTTATATGCTTGACCTGAAGGTAGACCGGGCACACAGAAGCGGGCTCACCGCCTACAGGCTTCTCAAGGCGGCAGAGGATCATGTCCTGCAGTCAGACGCCGACATGGTGATCGCCAACTTCCTGCAGAACAACAAACGCTCTCTCGTCTTTACCAGCGGCAGGGTAGGACTGCCGTCAGCACATCACATGGGAACCAACAGGATCTTCAATATCATTCCCATACGGAGGATGCGACTGAATAACAGGTATACAATCGATAAGCCCACGGATAGCGATATCCCGGCACTGCTCGACCTCTATGCAAAATACGGATCCTTGTTTGACATCGCCCCCCTGATCACGGAGAGGCGGTTCAGAAATTACCTTGACAACATCAGCGGACTCTCCCTCGATAACTTTCTGGTAGCACGTGAAAACGGCATGATCAAGGCGGTGACGGCACTGTGGGATGAACATCCTTACAAGAGTTACCAGGTGCTCAAGCTGAACCTCAGCATAGCAGTGGTGGCGAAGGCCCTGAACTTTCTGTCTCACTTCATGAAAGTACCCCATCCGATAAGACTCAATGAGCCACTGCGGCAACGCTCACTTGTGCTATATGCTCATGATGGATGTCCCGATGCCCTTGACTCCCTTTTCAGGCATGCCAACAACATCAGCATGGGTTCCGAGTATACCCTGATCATGCTCTACGCACAGGAGAATGACCCGGTATTCAACATTTTGAAGAAATTTGCCGGGGTCTCGGTAAAAAGTGAGATGTATCTTTTTGCACGGGAGAAGAGCCTTATTGACAAAATGAAGGCGAACTCCCCAGGCATCCTCTTCGACATGATAATGACTATCTGAAGAATCTCTGCACCGGTTTATTCAGTGCCGACATTTATGCACCTGTCTCAATGGCAGCGATGATGCACGGTCTCTTTCATATCATCTGTAGCAACCAGGCCAGAAAAATTCCCAGGTAGTTGCCCACTGCCAATCCTATGATCGAAACCGACAATCCTGAAAATACTATCTCCCGGTTCCTGAGGGCACCGGCAACAGCCAGCACAACGGCAGGATTGGTAATCATGGCCGTGGATGTTATTATATAGGTATCAGCATCAATTTTGAAGATCCACGACAGGATAGCCTGAATAATCATCGAACCGAATACTACGAAGGCTACATATGCGGCGATCATCATGGCAACAAGGTCGATGTTCCTGAGATCTGCCCTTGAGGCAATGACCATACAGAATATCAGTATCAGATACATCCCCAGCTCGAACGATTTATCCAGCTTCTTGACAGCCGGGATCAGCGAGGCGCCGATGCCCAGTGTCGTTATGGCCAGGATAACCACAGCCATCTGTGACGATTCCGGAACCAGGAGGGATGCCGCTCCTCCAATCCCGAAGATGAGCAGAGAGATACCAAAGGCTTTCATCAGTGGGACCACCCGCCTCTTTTTCAGCAGGCCCCAGTAAGGATCCTCATCTTCAGGACCGCCGCCATTGCCGGTAGCACGATCAATATATGAATATCCCGGCAGGAACAGGAGAAGAAGGCGTTGCGCAACGGTCATGACAAACAGGAGATGAAAGGCCCCTATTACAAGGTCATAGGTCACAATAACCATATAGGTGGTCTCATCGGCACCCAGCGCGGTTTGTATTGACGCCAGGTTGGGGGTGCTACCGGTATAGAGGCCCACCATCATCCCTGACACATCCCAAAGGCTCTCGATACCCTGGTTCCGGAAGATGAAGAAACCGGCAACCACTGCCATAATAACTGCTGCCAGGGCAAAGAGGAGTGAAAGAAATGTTTTCCCTGCTATCTGGGTCCATTTCTTAATATCCATGGAGAAAAGCAGAAGGGGAATAGCGACCGGGATCGTCAGTGTGGTCAGCAGCTCCTGGACCCTGGCATGACCATCGATCATCGGCAGCAGGCCAAGGTTACCGATCACAAAACCGACCACATAAGCTAACACCACAGCCCCTATCTTGCTGAGAAAACTATACCTGTGGCACAGACGCAGAATAAGCAGGGGGAAAAGAATAAAGAATAGTACCAGTAGTATTGCTGCCATTGGTTATTTAAGATTTGCCAAAATAGGTATAACTTTTTAATGCAGGATTTCCATGAAGATGATTTTAAAAAATAATCCCGAGGGACAGCATGCAGGCTCAATGAATCCGCACCTCTGCCAGGCCTCGTGCCATCAGTTCGATAAAACGTAAAACGGTCGGCAGTAAACGTTTTATCCCCACCTTTGTTTATTGTGAAAAGGACTATAAATCATGACCGACAAATCATTTGCCATAGAGGGGATGAACTGCGCATCATGCGCAGCGCATGTAGAGAAGGCAGCCGCAAAGGTTGAAGGTATATCTTTTGCCAGCGTCAACCTGGCAACGGAGAGACTGACGGTAAAATTTGACGATAAGCGTACATCCCCTGACCAGATCATGGATGCCGTAACCAGGGCAGGCTACAGGGCCATCGATGATGAAAAAGAGCGCAGGGCCAGGCGATCGGAGACAGAGAAGCTGAAGAACAGACTCATCAGTTCACTTATCTTTACCATCCCTCTGCTTACTGTCGCCATGGCTGCCATGGCAGGAGTCCGGCTGCCGGCGTTCACAGACCCCGGAACAAACCCATTGGTTTTTGCACTGCTGCAGCTTGCGCTTGCCACAGGAGTCATAGTGACAGGCCGCCATTTTTATACGGCCGGTACGAAAACCCTCCTCAAGGGTAATCCGGGTATGGACACCCTGGTAGCCATGGGGACAGCCGCGGCATATATATACAGCTTATATGCCACAATAAGGATTGCAGGAGGCGACAACCACTTCGTCCATAACCTCTATTATGAATCGGCGGCAACAATAATAACACTTATACTGACCGGACGTTACCTGGAATCACGATCCAGGTCGAAGGCCGGCAGTGCCATCAGGGAGCTACTCTCCCTCTCTCCTCCCCTGGCTACCGTCATCCGTGATGGCAAGGAGAAGAGAGTGCCGGCAGCAAAGGTAGCAGAGGGAGACCTTCTCATCGTCAGACCTGGCGAACGGTTCCCGGTTGACGGTATCATCACGGAAGGAGAGACATCAGCAGACGAATCGATGCTCACTGGTGAGAGCACGCCTGTGGAGAAGAGCGCGGGTTCGGAGGTGACAGGTGCAAGCATCAACATCAACGGTTCCGTTACATACCGGGCCACACGTGTCGGCAGTGCCACCACCCTGGCACAGATAATCAAAATGGTGGAGGAGGCCCAGGGATCAAAGGCGCCAATAGCCAGGCTTGCCGACAGGATATCGGGGATCTTCGTCCCGGTGGTCATACTTCTCGCCCTGCTCTCAGCCTCGGGCTGGCTCATAGGTACGGGCGATTTCAGGCTTGCCTTTACAGTTCTTATCTCCGTACTGATAATCGCTTGTCCCTGTGCTCTCGGACTGGCCACCCCGGTAGCGGTGATGGTCGGCACAGGCAGAG
>CAZFIF010000099.1:0-8720 GCA_964519065.1 uncultured Rikenella sp. | reverse complement strand
AGCCCGGTAAATGATAGCTCACCGGGGAGTTATTTTCATATTTTTTAGGCTGAGCCTATTTCGCATACTCCTTTGGTGTAAACCCTTCTTTTTTAAGAAGCTCAAGCACATTATCGGGACCAAAATAATGACCGCTGCCTACCAGCATGAAGTAGTTTCCTCGACGGGCTCCGGACAATTCGATAAGTTTCTGAACCCACGCCTTGTTCCGCTTCACAAAGACATTATCATGCATTGCACTTTTTTGCGGATTCTCAAAGTCCATCATTTCATAGAATGCCTCCCTGAAAGCTTCATTGTCCTGACAGTAATAGGTGTCAATCAGGGCCTGTTCGGTACGCGCCTGTCGTTCGGCACTTTGTATTGCTGATTCAACGATCTTCACCTGAGTTTCAAGTGGAACTTCAAAATCAAACAATTTAAGTTGCGTTTCGATCTGGTCCAATCCCACGATTTCTTTTTTATCTTTCGCAGCCATGTTGTGGAAGTACATATCAACCGCCAACTCCGGGTCATAGCCAATCAGCCTGGATTTCATGCCTGAGATTGCCATGTTGAGCAACCAGCCTTCATGATGAAAATAGCGAGATAATACATCTTCTTTTCCTTTGAAAAGCTCTGATAACATATCCATGCTCTCCTGACTCAGATATTTATTCAGGTACTGATCTTCTGCAAGGCTATCTTTCTCAGCATACTTGAAAATCATTTCTTTCAGTGTCTCAGTATCATCCTTTAGTTCAAAAATTACTATATCAGCCTCCTTGTATGCCTTCAAATATGCTTCCGGGAGGGAGAGTCCTTTTTTACCTGTATGAACAGATCCAGCCAGATTAAATTCGGATCCATTAATATTTACATGCCAGAGGAAAGCGGCAGGTGTTTCTTTCTGGGCCATCAGCGTTTGTTGACAGGCCACAATTAACAATGATAAAAATACTGTTCTCATGATTATTATGTTGGTTCTTAATTAGTCGCTTTCTTCCAGTTTGAAAATTTCTTCTACAGCTACTTCGAAGCAGGCAGCAATTTTCAAAGCCAGCATGACCGAAGGTTTGAACTTCCCAGCTTCAATGGAGTGTATGGTCAAGCGGGTTACTCCCACCATCTCAGCCAGGTCGGTCTGCGTGAGACCCTTTTTGGCTCTTTCAACTTTAATTGTATTTGTCAATTTACAGGATCAGATTTTGTAGGTGACTACCACGAAAATGATCCATCCAATCAGAAATAGGATGGAGGCGCTCATGACAATGAAACGTGATTTTATGACAGGTGCTTGCCGGAATATCCAAGGTGGATCGGTTCGCAGGAATATGCGAAAGGCAACATTGTAACCAAGCAATACCGCTTCGATTATATAAAGGATAAAGAAGAAAGACCCTTCAACCCTGTCCAGTGAAGTAAGAGTTACATATACCATGATTCCGCAAACCATCAGAGCGAAGAAAAACTTGAGCAAAAAATGCCGGATAAGCTTCACCCGTTCGTCATCATTACTTTCACTACTGTACATGATCATGACCATGCCAAATACAATGATAAAATGATTGATAATAAAAATCCTGTCCTCCCAACCTTCTTCGTAGGAGTAATTCAGAACTTTTAATATGATAAACAGTAAAAGTCCCAGGCTGGATAGGATGAGCCCCAGCAGTTTAAAACGGTGATTTGCAAGAGAGGTACTTGTTATCATGATGATAATTTTTATACAAATGTATAGTTATATATACATATTGCAAATAATTATATACTTTTTTTCAGAAAACTGTTATTTGATGGTTAACTCATGTGATTACTTTCAGCATTCCAGGCATATAGGATTTGGTCAAAAGGGAATCGAGGTTTGATTTAGGATTTATTTAGAAATCCTAAAACTTCTGTCAAATCCTTCACCAATTCAAGGTTAGATATTTCAATCACCTTCTATGACAGACACAGCAGGGACAGGACACAGCTTGATGCGGAGGTGTCATTGGTTATCTTTCGCTGGAGTAAATCTGTCAGCCAGCGAGGAGATGTCACCGCCTGTCGGGTTTTGATAGACACGCAATCCGAAGTGTGGAATGGCAGCCATGACATGATCAAAAATATCTGCCTGTATCGACTCGTAATTTGCCCATCGCTGATCCTTTGAAAAGACGTAGATCTCAATCGGAAGCCCTCTGTCAGTAGGCTGAAGATGCCTGACCAGGAAAGTCATATCATTGTGAATTTCAGGATTACACTTAAGGTATTCCTGCAGGTATCTCCTGAAGGTTCCCATATTTGTCAGTCTTCTCCCGTTGACAGGCATCGACGCATCCACCCCTTTCTTCTTATTATATTCATCTACTTCAAGTTCCTTCTCTTCAATGTAGCTTCTGATGATCTGGATCTTTTTCAGCTTATCGATCTCTTCCCTGCTCAGGAAGTGGATGCTATTCATGTCGATGCTGACAGAGCGTTTTATCCGTCTGCCGCCCGATTCTTCCATCCCGCGCCAGTTTGTAAATGATTCGGTAATCAATGCATATGGAGGAATGGTGCTGATGGTCTGGTCCCAGTTTCTGACTTTTACGGTATTGAGAGTTATATCAATAACGTTTCCGTCAGCATTACGGCTCGGCATCTCAATCCAGTCGCCCAGTCGAACCATGTCGTTTGCCGACAGTTGAATGCCGGCGACAAATCCAAGTATGGAGTCCTTGAAGACCAGCATTATCACGGCTGCCATAGCTCCCATACCTGCAAAGAAGGAGGTCAGATCCTTTTTCAGAATAATTGAAAGGACTATGCCGGCCCCCAGTACGTATATGAAGATCTTTATCACCTGTACGAGGCCCTTGATGGAACGGTCTTTTGAGACAGGAAGAGTATTGTATATCCCGTGAAATCCGTTTATAACCGCATCAAATACCAGGACCCCGGCAATAACCATATACAGGTATGTGATTGTCTGCACTGCCTTAATAGTCTCAGGGTGATCAGGCATCGTCAGGGCCACCCCTGAGTGGATTATCAGGGCCGGCACCAGGTGTGCCAGTCTCTTAAAGACTTTCTGATCAAAGAAAATATTATCCCAGGTTGTCCTGGTACGGCTGGCAACCTTCTTCAGGAAGTGAAGGACTATCCTGGTTACTGCCAGGTAGACGATCCATGCGAATAGCAGGAGTACTGTAAATGCCAGTACTGAAACCATTATAATTGCTTTGTCTTCAGTCAATCCCAGCTGTATAAGCCAGTCTTTCAAACTTATCATCAGATCATTTTCCATCATTGTGTCGTTAAATCAGGTTGTGCACTTGTAACATTTTATCATTGACATAGAATTATTCTCCGCCAGTGGGTAATTGCACAGGTGTCTCTTAATGTGATTGTCTTTTTACCCTGATTAATTCATAATCCTAAAATTAGTCAAAAATACCGACTCTTGCATCTCCAGGCGGATACAAGCCCGGGAAGTATTATACACCCAACAATCCTCCATAAATTCATTTGTGCTGAACCGTGATTAATTTGTTTTGTTAGTATATTGACTTTTCATTCAGGGAGGTATGATCTATGAGAATCTATTTATTGACTATATTGATTTCGCTCCTTACTCTGTCATGCAGCAGTGAGGTTAAAAAACAATCGATTATCGAAAATCCGGATACCGGTGACAAGATGGAACAGGAACATGACAGTCTGAGATACCTGGCGCTGGGAGACTCTTACACGATCGGTGAAAGCGTGGATCCGAGCCTGCGTTATCCCGTTCAGATATCAGATTCACTGACTGGGCGTGGATACTCTATAGAAGCACCACAGGTCATTGCAGTTACGGGCTGGACAACTGCGGACCTTAAGGCCGGCATAAGAGCTGCCAACCCGCAGGGACCCTATGACCTTGTCAGCCTGCTGATCGGGGTTAATAACCAGTACCGGGGCATTGATATCAGTATCTACAGGACAGAGTTCAGGGAACTGATAGATCAGTCCATAGCTTACGCCGGTAATGATACCGGCCGGGTAATAGTTCTCTCCATCCCCGACTGGGGAGTGACTCCCTTCGCCGCAGGCAGGGACAAAGAGAAGATTGGACGGGAGATTGACCAGTACAATGCGATAAACAGGGAAATTACACTTTCTAAAGGGATTGTCTGGATAGATGTGACAGGCGTTTCGAGGCTGGCAGAGAATGACAGAACCCTTATTGCCGGTGATGGTCTGCATCCATCCGGCAAGATGTACACAGAGTGGGTCAGGCTGGCTCTGCCGGAGATTGTCAAAATGCTGCAAAAGGAAAAGTAATGGATATGAATTCGGCATTTAATGAAGCGAAAACCCTGGATGAACGGGACGAACTCTCTGCGTACAGGTCAAGGTTCGTATCCGGGGATGAGAGGCTGATCTACCTTGACGGGAACTCACTGGGCAAACTGCCTGTTGAAAGCAAGACAATTCTTGACCGGACTGTTAACATTGAGTGGGGTGAGAGGCTGATCCGAAGCTGGAACAAGGAGTGGTACAGCAAAAACAGGGAACTGGGTGACAAGATTGCCCCTATTGCCGGTGCTTCCGAAGGTGAGGTTATTATTACCGATACCACCTCGGTCAACCTCTACAAACTTGCACATGCAGCGCTTAAGTTTAAAGAGGGCAGGAGGCGGATAGTGACAGATGAACTGAACTTCCCTTCTGACCTTTATATCCTGCAGGGGCTGGTAAAGGCTTTCGGGGCTGGCTACGAGCTGGTGGTTGTTTCTTCCAGGGATGGCATGACGATCGATACCGGGGATCTCAAGGAAAAGATTGATGACAATACTGCGCTGGTATCACTGTCGCACGTGGCGTTCAAATCCGCCTTCAGGTACAACATGAAGGAGATAACAGCACTTGCACACGAGAAGGGAGCGATGATGCTGTGGGACCTGAGTCACAGCATAGGTGCGGTCCCCGGTGAGCTGAACAAGTCAAATGCCGATCTGGCAGTGGGCTGCACCTACAAGTACCTCAACGGAGGTCCGGGTTCTCCTGCTTTCCTGTATGTGCGCAAGGATCTGCAGGAGAAACTCTCTTCACCCATCTGGGGGTGGTTTGGAGAGAAGAATCCCTTCGATTTTACATTAAACTACCGTCCGGGTGAAGGCATCAGCCGCTTCCTGGCCGGCACGCCGCCAATATTGTCGTTAAAGGCTATTGAGCCAACGCTCGACATGCTGAATGAGGCCGGCATGCAAAGGATAAGGACTAAGAGTGTCTCGCAGTCTGTTTTCCTCCTGCAGCTTGCAGAAGAATTTCTCTGGTCCCTGGGCTTTCAGGCTGGTTCTCCGGTGGATCCCGAAAAACGGGGGTCTCACGTTTCCCTGCGTCATCCGGAGGCCTACCGTATCTGCAAGGCCCTGATCGACCCGCATGTGGGAGAAGCTGTCGTCATCCCGGATTTCAGGGAGCCCGATAATATCCGCCTGGGGATTACTCCATTGTACACCACATACACAGAGATATTCATTGCTGTCAGGGAGATCAGAAATATCGTTACAGAGAAGCTCTTCTTAAAGTATTCACCTGATAAAGAGCGGGTAACCTAGCCGGACTCCATGTCACAATAATTCAGAAACTGACTGGTCTGTTCCATGAAGCGGTCAATGGAAATCACTTAATAATCAAAGGGATACATGATAGTCTGAACCGTCTGTTTTCAGTTCGGTGTAATTCAGTTCCAATGAAATGTCACGGTATTTCAGGATGAGTTTCTTCTCCCCGGGGATTACTTCAGGAGCCTCCTGTAAGCCATATAAACTCAATTTGATTAGTCGGAATGATTCGTCGAAGAAGGTAATACACGGGTGGTTTAATATTCTTATGCTTCCTGTCTGGTTTGCGGCTGAAAATATCAGCCGGTGAAAAACAGCATTTTCGGGGAGTATCTCTATCTCAAGTGGCTCGAATATCCTGATACTAAGAGGATTCGTAATTGAACTTATCTCAATTCTGTATCCGGGCAGGCTGTTGTATCTCTCAATCT
The DNA here is from genome assembly GCA_964519065.1 of uncultured Rikenella sp. Taxonomy (GTDB): domain Bacteria; phylum Bacteroidota; class Bacteroidia; order Bacteroidales; family VadinHA17; genus SR-FBR-E99. Next base: position 2,731 of record CAZFIF010000099.1, on the reverse strand, counting down.
CTCCGGCTTTTTTTAGTTGCCATTCATCGAAGTCATTATTCGCATCAAGTCTCAGTTGGCTGATCTCCTTCGGGGTGAAAGTTTGCTTTTTCAATGTCGAATTCCTTAATGCAGTTTCCAGGATATCTTCCAGGTAAAGAGTGTCATTATTTTCAAGGTAGTTTTTCCAATCCGGCTTCAACCTGTCAAGGATCATGGCTATCCATCTGCCTTCCCAGTAACCGAGATCCCTGACGCCGGCGGGGGCGATCCCGTTTGTCATATTGGATGCATTCAGCGGGTCTACTCCCCGGGCGATTCGTTCTATGTAATCAGATAATCCTTCGGTATGCTGCAGATCCTTCTCATAATTTCCGAACGGTGCCGGCAACATATCCAGTCTCTTCTTCCTGTAGTCCAATGCCGTCAATGCCCAGCCTGCTAGCTCCTTATTATCAGTGGAGAGTACGGCTCTTTTGAAAGCCTCTTTTTCAGTTCTTCTGAGGAATAATGCCTCTTTTGTTTCTTCGGGATAAAAGAGGAGCACCCCGTCGTTCTGTCTCCAGCCGGGGTGTTTTGTTCTCTGGAAGACATGGAATTGTTCATGCACAATAATGCCAGCCATGTCTTTTGGCGTGTACTTCTCGCCGGTTCTACGCGAGTAGTTGCTCAGGACACTGGTAGCAGTCCAGGTTTCTCCGATACGGACAACTGAATTGCCCCTGACAAGTGGATATTGGCCTTCAGAAACAAAGACACCGGCATCATCATCTGCCTGTCTGAAACCTTCAGGTGCCTGATCTGAGAAGAAGAGCCAGGTATTGACACTGTCATAAATGGCGACGGGTATCTGTTCAGGGTCGAAGCCGGGCCAGAGGTCATTTTCGGCAATCAGGGCATGTTCTTTCATTACCGCCCTTATGTCAGTCACCGGCTTAACAGCAATGTGTTGTGCATCAGCAACAGAGGCAAAGCCGCAAAGTACAGTCAAAGCGATTGTGCCTATTCCGGCACAGTGAAATTTCATTGAGAAAGTGTTCATTTTGATACTTCGGATTTAATTGGTCAACAGAGTATTTGGCTGCATTAAAACTACGGAGATCGTTTTTCAACTGCGGTAACTCCTGTTTCTATATTTTCACTTTCCCCATGATTTCGAGAAATGCAGGATCGGACCTCAGGTTCCGGTAAGATACTGTATCCACATTCATCAATAACAGAAAAAATTCCTCCCTCTCTTCATATCCCCTCCTGAGATAATCCAGTGCTTCCCTGTTCCGGCCTGTTTCTGCCATCAATGATCCAATCATACTGCGAGGGACAAATTCGGTCCTGTTTCTTTCAAGTAATGTATCAAGTAACCTCCCGGTTTCTTTCAGGGCACCGCTTTTACTGTATGCCAGTCCCAGTTGTGTTATAGATATAGGGGAGAAGGAAGACAATGTCTTTTCCAATACATCAATTGACTTTTCAAACTCTCCTTCATGCAGATAAATTACTCCAAGGTAGAATTGACAGACAGGGTTTTTTTCAGCCATTTTAGTCAGAAGGGATATAGCTGAGTCTTTTTGCCCGGCAAAATAGAGATGTACACCATACAAACCGTCTCTTGTAGAATATGCCGGATCAATCGCCATGGCACGTTGATCCCACTCAACTGCTTCTGAAAACTCTCCCTTGAAAAATGACATTTCAGCGAAGGATTTGTAAACGTCAGGATTATTTGGGGCTAATTCAAGGGCACTTTTATAGTTTCGTTCAGCAGCAGTAAAATCGAAATAGTATAACAGATCTGCCATACCAATAACATTATAGGCATCAGCCAGCAAACTGTCATGTTCCAGGGCTTTGCATGCCAGTTCCACGGATGGAGGGTAGGCCTCCGCCGGCCTCAGATTGGCATAAAACGCTAAAGTCCCGTAACAATGGGCAAGTCCGGTATACGCTCTGGCAAACCCCGGATCAGCTTCAATGGCTCTCTCAAACATAGTCTTGGCTTTCCATAATGACTCCGGAGTACGCTGACCGCGCAGATGCACTCCCAGGAGATAGTAATCATAAGCCTCAAGGTTTTCAGAAGGGATTTTCTCAATCAGGTTCTTTTCTTCAGGTTTGATTACAGCCTTCAGTTCCTTAGCAACAGACTGTGCCACCTCACTCTGAATGGCAAAAATATCAGATATGTCTCTGTCATAGACCTCTGACCATAGATGTGCATCACTCCCGGCATCAATCAGCTGGACAGTTATCCGCACATTATTACCCATCTTCCTGACACTGCCCTCAAGGATGGCCGAGACATTCAGCTCACGGGCTATATCCCTTAATGACAGGGTAGTGTTTTTGTAACTCATTGACGTTGTGCGGGAGATTACCTTCAGATCACCAATTTTAAAGAGGCGGTCAATTATCTCATCAACCATGCCATCGGTGAAATATTCCTGCTCCGGGTCATTGCTCAGATTTGCAAACGGAAGGACAGCAATAGATTTATCCACTACCGATGAGCCTCCCGGGGAGGGCTTTATCAGAGGGTAAAGGATTAATATAAAGATGATCAGGATAGCAGTGAGTATGGCAGCAGAGGCTGCTATTTTTCTCCGGGGTCTTTTCCTCTTTTCGGTTTTATGTTCGGTGACTATTGTCTCCGCTGATTCATACTTTGGGCCCGGCTCCTGAATCCCTCTGATTAGCTCCTTTACAGAATTGGCAACTTTATTAATCTGATTCCTGTACTTTGTCTTATTCAGGT